>CAYUZM010000847.1:0-3306 GCA_964449665.1 uncultured Solibacteraceae bacterium | reverse complement strand
CGTGCGTGGTGAGGATGCCGCCATTGCGTACAACATAGAGCACGTTGCGATAGGCAAGCGTGGAGGGAACCACGCTGGTGAAGTTCTTTTCGTACCGCCACAGTTCACGCGCCCGCCCCTTTTCCAGGCGCACCGCAAACAGCGCATTGGGGCCCAGCACTTTGTTGGCGAACAGCATCCACTCGTCTTCGCTGACAATGCCGTCCCGGTTGCCCGCGTTCTTACCGACATTGTTGAGAATCGGATCGGCGCCATATTCATCCGGCGAAAGACGGCCGTCCTTGTTCGCGTCCAGGCGCTCCAGGCGCGGCGCGAACGGCGCGGCCGTATCGACCCCATAACCGAACACATAGGCCGTGTCGCCATCAAGCACGGGACTCGATACAACCGCCCTCCCCAGGCCCGGCAGCGTAAACGCGCGCCGGCCGTCCGCGGCGCCGTGCAACCCCAGCAATCCCCGGCTGACCGTGAGCACCTGTGCAGCGTTTCCGGGCGCCTCGACCACAATCGGCGACGCCCAACCCTCGCCCTCCTCGCGCGCCGTCTTCCAGCGCAGCTCGCCGTTGCGCGTGTGGTAAGCGGCAATGAAGGAGTTCTCCCATTGATCGACGACGACGATGACCGAATCCCCAACCAGGATGGGCGATGCCGAGACGCCTTGCGCGTTGACAAACGGCCCCAGTGGAACCTTCCAACGCAGCTTACCCGCGGCGTCGTAGGAAACCAGGCCGAAGTCCTTGAAGAAAACGTACACGTTGGCGCCGTCGGTAACCGGCGTAATCGCCGCCTCATGGTTCAGACGGTTGGAAATCTCGGCGCGTGGCCGCTCGACAAAACGCTCCCACACGAGCTTTCCCGATGCCCGGTCGAAGCACTGCGTGAAGAGCTTGCCCTCGTGCGAAGCAGTAAGGAAAATGTGGCGCGCCGTGAGCACTGGCGAAGACTTGCCGGGCCGCACCGCGGTCCGCCAGAGGACGTTGTGTTCTTTATCGAATTTTGTGGGGAAGCCCGTATCCTGCGAAATGCCGGAACCGTTCGGCCCGCGGAAACGGTTCCACGGTTCAACAGTCGGACTCTGTGCGGCGAGCGTGGAGAGCAGGGCAAACCCCAGCGGAAATCGCATGGATGGATTGTGTCACGAATGCCGGGATGGGGCGTGCCACAATCGATCCATGCGCATGATAGTCGCCTTCGCGGCGTTCGTAGGCTTGATCCACGGAGCAGATTCCTACCAGTTGTTCCGTCAACCGGCGCTCGGTAAAAGCCAATTGGTGTTCCAATACGCGGGCGATTTGTGGTCCGTTCCGCGCGCGGGGGGCGAGGCGCGGCGTCTCACGTCGTCGCAGGGCGAAGAGCGCGACCCCTACTTCTCGCCCGATGGAACGATGATCGCGTTCACAGGCGAGTATGACGGCAACACCGACGTCTTCGTCATTCCGGCAAGCGGCGGCGTGCCGAAACGAATCACCTATCATCCCGGCCCGGATCTGGCCCGCGGTTGGACCCCGGACGGCACACGCGTCCTCTTCCGCTCGCCACGCAATGTTCCTTCCAGAGGAACGCGCCTGTTTACCGCACCGCTCACCGGCGCCACCGATGGCGCGGCCGAAGAACTTCCCTTTCCCCTTGCCGACGCCGGATCGTTGGCCCCCGAGGCGCGGCGCATTGCCTATGAACCGGTTCCGCCCGCGTTCACGTGGTGGAAGCGCTACCGCGGCGGTCGCATGTCCAAGATCTGGATCGGCTCCCTAGCCGATTCGTCGGTGGAAGAAATTCCGCGAACGAAATCGAACGACTTCAACGCCATGTGGGTCCGCGACAAAGTCTACTTCCTCTCGGACCGCGAAGGACCGTTCACGCTCTTCTCCTACGACACAAAATCGAAGAAGGTGCAGAAACTCGTCGAAAACAGCGGGTTCGACGTCAAGTCGGCCTCGGCGGCCGAAGACGCCGTCGCCTACGAACAATTCGGCGGAATCTACTTGTACGACCTGAAGTCGGGTAAGTCACAACAAGTTCCGATCACCGTAAGCGGCGACTTACTGGAACTCCGTCCACGCCTGCAAAAATTGACGCGCATGGAGGCCGGCAGCGTCTCGCCCACGGGCGTGCGCGCCGTCTTCGAAGCGCGAGGCGAGATCTTTACCGTGCCCGTGGACAAAGGCGATGCGCGGAACTTGACGCGCACGCCAGGCGCGGCTGAACGCGATCCGGCGTGGTCGCCCGATGGGCGCTGGATCTCCTATTTCTCCGACGAATCCGGCGAATACGAACTGGTGCTCCGCGAACAAACGGGCAACGGTGAGACGAAGCGTTTCCGTCTGGGCGAGACCGCGGGCTTCTTTTCGCACCCCGTGTGGTCGCCCGATTCGAAACGGATCGCCTTCACCGACAACGCGCTCCACGTGGCCTATCTCGACCTGGCGACGAGGAAAGTAACGCAAGTAGACACGGATCGCTATGCGGGCCCCCGGCGCGTGCAAGTGGCATCATGGTCGCCCGATAGCCATTGGCTCGCCTACACCAAACAGGAGAAGAGTTCACTGCGCCGTGTGTATGTATATTCGGTGGCCGAGGCGAAGGCAACCGCGATCACCGATGGCTTGAGCGACGCATTCTCGCCGGCCTTCGACCGCGACGGCAAATACCTCTATTTTCTCGCCTCGACCAATACCGGGCTGCAAGTCGGATGGCGCGACATGTCGAGCTACGACCGGCCCGTCACCGCGGCGGCCTATGTGGCCGTCTTGCGCAAGGAACTGCCGTCGCCGCTCGCACCCGAGAGCGACGAAGAGAAGGTCGTCGAGGAAAAGAAGGCCGATGCGCCCAAGCCCGACGCAAAGAAGAACACGGCGGTCGAGGTAAAAATCGACTTCCCCGGCATACAACAGCGGATTCTCACGTTGCCGGTGCCCATGCGAAACTACTCCGCGCTGCTGCCGGCGAAAACCGGCGTGCTGTTCCTCATGCAAGCCTCCGGCGGAGAGCCGGACGCCCCGCGCGCCGGCGGAACGCTGCATAAGTTCGACCTCAAAACACGCAAGACCGACCGGGTTCTCGAAGGAGTCGGTGGCGCCGAGGTCTCGGCGAATGGTGAGAAATTGCTGCTCGCGCAAACCGGCAACCGATGGAGCATCGTTTCGGCCACCTCCCCTCCCCGGCCCGGAGAAGGCGCTTTGAAATTCGAGTCCGTAGAAACCTGGGTGGAACCGCGCGTGGAATGGACGCAGATGTTCCGCGATGCGTGGCGTATTAAACGCTAGTATTTCTACTAGCCAAACTGGACTTGGCTTGTAGTCGAGGCGA
>CAYUZM010000846.1:0-3308 GCA_964449665.1 uncultured Solibacteraceae bacterium | reverse complement strand
ATGATCGCGCAGCCGGTCACAAGGTTGCCATCCGTGCGAAAGCCTTGGAAATCAGCCTCCTCTATGGTCACTTTGAGCGCGCGGCGCACACCATCGCGCTAAGATTTCATCAGAGTTCGCCAAGGAGCGCCGTAGGTCGCTGGCGTCCAATTCGCAGTCACGAAGGATCTTGTGCGTGAGTGCTGGTCTGCTCGTTTCGTTTCCATGAACAGGGACGACTGTGCACCGTCCATCCTCATGGCCAAGGAAATGATGGCTGCCGCGAATGCGAATGACTTGGAATCCGGCAGCGCTCAATGCCGCGATCAATTCGGCTCCGGTGACCCGGGGAGTCCGGCTCATGCCGCTACGGTAATTCGCTGAATGCCCACAAACTCAAGCGGCTCGCTCGGAGTCCCTTCGACCTCGAGGCATAGTTCGATCGCTTCACGAATCCGTTCCATGACCTCATCCAGAGAGCGCCCCTGCGTATGGCATCCGCGCAACTGCGGTACGGAGGCAACATAAAATCCCTCGTCGTCGCGCTCCAGTACGACGTCAAATTGCCGTTTCATGGTCTGCCTCCCTCTTCGATGGTATGACGGCGGGAGCGCCACAACGGAGCCGGTTCAGACACGGTGGCGATACAATGAGGCAGTGCGCAACGAGTTCACGGCGATCATCGAACAGGATGGTCCGTGGTTCATCACCTACTGCGCCGAAGTCCCCGGCGCGAACGGCCAAGGCAAAACGCGCGAAGAATGCCTCGCCAACTTGCGCGAAGCGATCGCGTTGGTACTCGAGCAGCGCCGCGAAGATTCGCTAGGGGCAATGTCGCCTGAGGCCAAACAGGAAGTGCTTGTGGTTGGATGAAGCTCGACGCTTTGCTCCGCCATCTCAGGCGGCACGGTTGCGTGTTCCGCCGGGAAAGCTAGGAGCATTCGTTGTGGGAGAATCCGCGAACGGGTCACATCGAAGCGGTTCCCAGGCACGCCGAGATTGCGAATCAACTGGCCAAACGAATCTGCCGCAAGATCTCGATTCCTAGGCCGCCAGGATGATCGACTGGCAAATGCTCGTGGATTCAGGCCAGTAGGGTGGCCGGCGCAGTGCTGGTCCCGACGCCCCAGAGGGTATCCAGAGTGCAGGTAGCAAACAACTTTCGATGGTTATTGGTCATAGGCATGTCTCCTTTCCGATTCTCAGTCTGTTGTAGTTTCCCAACCATCACCCGTGTTAGCACGAGCACTACAAAAAGGACGCCGAAACCAACTGCTGCCGCGAGAGTCGAACTCGCGCCTACTTGCCCTATAAGCCTGAATCCACGAACACTTGCAAGTCTGCTCTGAGGTCAGATCCCCCTACTCATGCGCCAGCCGGAACTGGTACATCAGCGGCTTGGTCAACCGCCCCACCACGCTCACATGCGCCGTCTCGTTCTTCTGCACGATGGTCAGCTCTCGCGAGATCATCCTTGGGCCGGCCTTTGTATCGACGCACTCGCCGCGCGCCCGCATCAGCGTCTCATCGCAGCGGGGCAGCAGTTGCGGCTCGGGCGGCGGCGAACTGGTGAGCGCCAGCGCCTCGCTCTCGCTCATCGGCGTCGGTGAGATGATCCAAAACACCTGGTCGTGGCCCGCCGGACCATCGATCCGGAACGACGCCTGCGTCGACGGCACGCGGTACTCCTTGGCCGCCTGCACGGTATTGTCCATGCCCGCGGCGGCGTTGGGGAACAGCAGCGCCCGCACGCCGCTCGTCCCATGGTTCACCACGTAGACATATCCCGCGAAGTTCGCCTTGAAGCGGAACCGCACATGCTCGCCTGGCTTCATGACGGTGCCCGGCTCCACGGGCCACCACTTCTCCTGATCCATGCGGTCGAGCGTCACGTCGAGCCACCGGGCGGGCTGCGCGCGCTTCGGCGTTTGCGCCGATCCTCCCAGCGCGCACAGCCCCAGCAATATGGCCATTCGCCTCGTCATCACTTCGCCCCGTGCGTCAGTTCGATGTCGGCCACCACGCGCGAATCGCCCGCGCGCGACGTGCTCGCCACATACACCGCGTTCTCCGGCCTGCGCGCGTTGCCGCTCGCGGCGGGCGCTGCAGCCGGCTGCACCGGCACGGTCTTCTTCGCGTCCACCGTCTCGATGATCAGGTCGCGGCTATACATGGCGCGCATGTTCTCCACGCGCCGGTCGTTCAAATTCTGGGCCAGCACCATCGGCGCCTTGGCGGGCTCGGGGTCGTTCGACGCGGGCCGCTTGCGCAAGCCTTCGATCTGCGAATCGAGATCGGAGATCGGCTGCCGCGAAAACAGCAGGAACAGCTTCTCTTTACCCTCCTGGTCGTCAAAGGTGAACGCCTGCGTGCTCGACGGCACGTCGTAGCCGCGCCGCGCTTCCACCACGTTGTCCGACGCCTCGCGGCTGGGGAACAGCGGTTTCCAGTTGCCGCTCGACCCGCGCGCGATCAGATACAGATACCCGCGCTGGTTCGCCTCCACTTTCAAGCGCACCTGGTCGCCCGAGCGGAACACATGCGACGGCGGCACCTCCACCTCGGCTCCATTGTCGAGCTTCACCAGGCTGTAGCGAATCGCCACCGGCACGTGTGCCACGGTCATCACGGGAACATTCGGCCGGTGTACTTCCACCGTGCCCGTCTTGGCGACGATCACCTCGGGCTGCCGCACCTCGGGTGTCTTTGCCTCGGGCGTCTTCTTCGCCGCTGGCACGCCGGCTTTCTTCGAAACGTCGGGCTTCGGAGCTTCGGCCTTCGCCACCGCCACCGGCTTTGCCTGCGCCGCGGGCTTGGCCTGCGCGGCCGGCTTGCCCTCGTCATAGAACAACTGCCGGGCCGTCAATCCTTCCGGGGAACTCTGCGCCAGGGCCGCGCCGGCGGCCATCGTCATCCATACTGCAATTCGCTTCATCGTGCTGCCTCTCATTCCCGTACGCGACAAAATCCGCTTCCTGCGATCTCCCATCGGCGTTTTTCTCGCGATCCGCTATGGGATTTGCCACTCATCTCCCCCGTAAGGGGGTATCATGATTTCAATCTGGGATGGTTCCCGGCAATAGGAGGACCTTATGACTCGATTCCTCAGCTTATTGCTGACCCTGTCGATGTTGCTCACACTGACCCCTCGCGCCGCGTGGGCGCAGGCCGCGGGCAGGCCAAAGATTCACATCCTCATTATCGAAGGCGAAGGCGCCATCAACAACATGCGCCAGCGTGTCGCCCGCGAACCCATCGTCGAGGTTCGCGACGAGAATGACAAGCCGGTGGCCGGAGCCGCCGTGCTGTTCACGCTTCCCAACACGGGC
>CAYUZM010000845.1:0-3315 GCA_964449665.1 uncultured Solibacteraceae bacterium | reverse complement strand
CGGCGCGAAAGCGAAGAGATGCCAGATGCCCGGGTACTCTTTCCCCGCCGCCTGCATCTGCTGAATCGCGTCCAGGTACGGGCTCGGCTTTGCGCCCTGCTCGACACCAGGGAGGAACATTGGTTTCATCAGCAGCTCAGTTGGCTTTCAGCACCGCGTCGAAATTGGCCAGCATCTTCCTCACATCGGCCGCTTGTTCCAGGTCGGCATTGAGCGCCAGCATGTTGCGAAAATGGACGCTCGCCGTGGCCACGTTTTCCAGCTTGCCCGTCTGCTCGGCGATCCGCGCGAAGGTGAGGCCGAGCGCGTAGTGAATGTAGGGGTCCTTCGGATCGTAGGAAAGCGCCTTCTGGCAGAACGGCACGGCGCGGTCAAAGTGGCTCTGCTTGCGCTCCGCGTCGCAGATGCCGAAGTAGGCGAGGCTGCGCAGGTCTTTCCAGATGTCGCGCTGTGAGGCGCGCGTTTTCCTGCCGCCGCCGATGAGAAAACCGCGTACCCAGAAATTGAGCTGCCCCGCGAGTTTGCTGTCGAAATCGCTCAGTTGCAGGTAGGTCAGGTACGACGGAATGCTCTTCGCATACTGGCCGCCCAGGCGCTGGCTGTCGGCGAGCCAGAAGTACGGCTCGGCCGTCTTGGGCGCAAGCGCGATGGCTTTGTTGGCGGCCTCGATCGAAGGCGGATAGGCGTCCTTCATGCGATAGGCGGCGGCGAGCTGCGTCTGTGCCAGGCTGTTCGCCGGGTCGCGCTGCACGACGGCCGTGAGTTGGCGAATGGCCTCGTCGGTGGCGCCGATATCGAGCAGCATGCCGCCGTAAGACGCGCGCGCTTCGATGTAGTCGGGGTCAGCCGCGATGGCCTGGTCGAAATGCTTGCGCGCGGAATCGTACTCCTGCATCGCGTGCTCGGCGCGGGCGAGATAGAGCGCGGCCTGGCTATAGTTCGAATCCGCCGCCAGCGCTTTGCGAAACGCCGCCGCGGCCTTCGCATAGTTGGAAGCCCCACCATCGCGGTAGGGCTTCAGTCCTTCTTCAAATGAATCGAGCGCCGCCTTGGGGCGTTTTCGCTGGAATCGGATGCGTATGCTCACCGTCGATTCCTGCCCCGGATAAACCGTCTCCTCGCGCGGGCCGTCGGGCTCGTAGCCCATCTTCACGCCCTGCACCATGTGCGTGCCCGGCGCAAGGCCGGGCAACCGCAGCGGCGTTCCCTTATTGAGCACGCCCACCGACTTGCCGTCGAGAAACACTTCCACGCCGTCCATGTTCGATTCGAGAATCAACATGCCCGTGGTCGCGCCCTTCGGCGGATCGATCACGGCGTTGGCGGGCACATAGGCGAGCAGCATGTTGGCGTCGAAGCTGCCACGGTCGGCCACTGGATTCTGTTTGGCCTTGGTATCGGCACGCACGCCGGTGCGGACGTAGTCGGCGATCTCGTCGGCCGTCACCATGCCATCGCGATTCTGATCGGCCGCGCCGGAAAGCCCGCGCGTTACGTAGTAAGTGAACACGCCATGGCCGCCGCCAAAATCAGGACTCTCGAACGACTGTTCGCGGTCGCGGCTGGCGCTCATCACGAACACCGGCTTGCCGAGATCGACCAGCCCCTGGTTGATCGTGGCGTTGGCGTCGGGCGAAATCGCGCCGCTGTGGCAGGCGTCGGCGAGCAGCACCTTCCACTTGCCTTTGATCTTGGAACCAAACACTTCGCCCAGGCGCGTCATCGAGTAGCCAGTGCCCGCGACATCGGTGAGCTTGATGTCGTAAGGCGCAAGGTGTCCCTTGCCGCCCGCGACAAAACCGTGCCCGGCGAAGTAGATGAGCACGCGGTCGCCGTCCTTGGTCACCGACGGAAGCCACTCCTCCAGTTCACGGCGGATGTTCGCCTGCGTGGCTTTCGCGCCGGTGAGCATGTGGACGTTCTCGGCCGGAAAGTTCCCACCCTCGGTCGAGATGAGAATGGAGAACATCGACTCGGCATCGCGCTCGGCATACCGGAGTTGTTGCTCCGCTTTGAGGTTCTGGTAATTGCTGATGCCCACCACCAGCGCATAGCTGCGCGGAATCGATGGCCGCGGCACGGCCGGCCGGGCCTCCTCGGTGTAGAGATCGCGCTTTTGCGGCGCGGACTTCTTCTGCTGGGCCGCCAGCGGCGCGGCCAACACCAACGCGATCAGGACCACGTGTTTCATTGGTGCTCCAGGCGAATCTGATGCACGGCCAAATCGGCGGTCGAGCGAAGCTCCGTCTTGTGGACTGTGTCGTTCTTGGTCACTTGTACCGGAACGCGATTTTTTTCCAGAAAAAAGGTCAGCGGCTTGATGAGAGCTTCCGTGTCGAGCACGGCGGTCTTGCCGCGCACCGAGGCTTTGCCGATCAAATCGTCCAGCTCGGGAACGGCTTTATCCGACCAGATCACCGTCAACAGCTCGGCACCGGCAGCATCGTCGAACCGGAACCAGTTCTCGCGCGGCACGCGCGCCACTTCGCCCGCCGCCAGCTTCGGAGTCACCGTGGCCATCGGATGCAGAACCACCCACGTCCGGCGCCCGCTTTGCGCGTCTTCGGCGCCGTTCAGAACGTACAGGTATCCCTCTTTCGCCGGTTGAAATTCGAGGGCGATTTTGTGACCGTGCTCCACCAGCATTTCGCCGGTGACGCGAATCGGCGGGCCGTAATCCTCGCCGTCGCGCACGCGCTGGATGATCATCGAATAGTCGAGCGCCAACTGGTTTGCCGGGGGCGGCGTTCCACCGGCGTTTCGTTTGGCCATCCACAGAAGCACGACGGCGGCGAGCAGCACGGCGGCCAATGCGATGCCGGCGAACAAGAGGCGGCGCGAAGGCTCCGGTGGCGGGGGAGCAACCACGGCCGGCGCCTCGGGCTGCGCGCCCGGCTGCGGGTAGAGGGCAGCGGTCAGGTCGGCCGAAAACTCCTTCACCGAACGCTGGCGCGCCTCCGGTTGGAAGGCGAGCGCCCGGCGCATGGCCGTATCGACCGCCTCGGGAATCTCGGGACGGCGCGACCGCAGCGGCGTCACTTGCGCCATGTCGGGACTGGCCAGATGCGTCAGCGAATCCTCCGGGAAAGGAATCTCGCCCGACAACATCTCATAGGCGACGATGGCAAACGCATAAAGATCGCTTGCCGCCGACGGGTTCCCGGCAAACTGCTCCGGAGCCATATAGGTCAGGCTTCCGGCGACGTTGGTCTTGCTGGCCTGGAAGACGGAATCTTTGATGCCAGCGATGCCGAAGTCGATGATCTTCACGTGTTCCTCGCCGCCGGCGAGCGTGCTGATCATGATGTTCTCGGG
>CAYUZM010000844.1:0-3317 GCA_964449665.1 uncultured Solibacteraceae bacterium | reverse complement strand
CGCGTGGCGGCGTGCGCCGCGCACTGATAACCATCACAAAGCAAAGCAGATATGGCGTGGCCCTGCGGCGCTCACTGACGCCGAAACATAAGTTGCCTCCTTTGTGGGACTATCTGCTGCACCTTCTAACAGGTAATTGTGAGTACCCGCACGTAAAAATTCCATGTGGGATAGGTCTCCGGGAGGGGTCGTGTGCGGGGCCGGGAGAGGTTTTGCGCGTGGCCGGAAGGGGCATTGCGGGGGGCCGGGAGGGGTTTGGCGCATGGCCGGGCGGGCGGGAGAGCAGCCGGACGGGCGGGAGAAATCCCCGTGCGGGCGTGAGCGGAGCGTGCGGGCGTGAGCGAACCCGACCGGCGGCAGAGGACGCGACGCGGGGGCAGAGGACCCGAGGTGATTAGCGCAGGTGTTTGTAGATGAGATCGAGGAGTTCGCCCTCGAGCGCTTCGGGGGCGTGGGCGGCGCAGTGGCGGAGGTGGTTGCGCATGAGCTCGCGGGCGACGCCACGGAGGGCCTCCTGGACGGAGGCGACCTGGACAATGATGTCGGCGCAGTAGCGGTCCTCTTCAACCATGCGGGCGATGCCGCGGACCTGGCCTTCGATGCGGTTGAGGCGTTTCAGGTTCGCCGATTTGATCGAGGGCTCGACGGCAACGGCTTTGCGCGGGTGGTGCGGTGCGCTTGGCGCGGCAGTGGATTTGCGGGTGGGCACGGAGGTTCCTTTCATGTGAGCCGGGCGCGGCGGAGGCGCAGGCTATTGGTGACGACGCTTACGGAGCTAAGGGCCATGGCGGCGCTGGCGATGACGGGCGTGAGCAGGAGTCCGGTAAACGGGTAGAGCACGCCGGCGGCGATGGGAATGCCGATGACGTTATAGAGAAACGCCCAGAGCAGGTTTTCGCGCATCACGCGCATGGTGAGGCGCGAGAGGCGGATGGCTTGGGGGATGGCGTTGAGGTCGCCGCGCATGAGGGTGACGCTGGCGGCATCGTAGGCGACATCGGAGCCCGAGGCCATGGCGAAACCGACGTCGGCCTGGGCGAGGGCGGGCGCGTCGTTGACGCCGTCGCCGGCCATGGCGACGATGCGGCCTGCGGATTGGAGCTTGCGGATGGCTTCGATTTTGCCTTCGGGGGAGACGCCGGCGATGACGTCGTCGATGCCGGCGCCGTGGGGGACGCCCGGCTGGGCGCTGTGGGCGGCCAGTTGCGCCGCGATGGCGGCGGCGGTGCGGGGGTGGTCGCCGGTGAGCATGATGAGGCGGAGGCCGTTGGCGCGGAGCGCGGCGATGGCGGCGGGCGAGGTGGGTTTGATGGGATCGGCGATGGCGACGGCGCCGGCGAGTTTGCCGTCGATGGCGACATAGATGGGCGTCTTCCCTGCCCCGGTCCAGGATTCGATGGTGGGGGCGATAGGGAGGCCGGCGGTATTGAGCGCGATGCCACGGTCGACCATGAGGGCTTCATTACCGGCGGCGATGTCGAGGCCGTTGACCACGCCCCAGGCGCCGCGTCCGGCGCGCGATTCGAAAGAGGTTGGCTGGGTGAGGGCGAGGCCGCGCGACTGGGCGTGGGCGACGATGGCTTCGGCGAGAGGATGTTCGCTCGAGCGTTCGAGCGAGGCGAGCGCGGCGAGGGCCGCGTCGTCGAGGGTGGAATCGGTGACGGCGGGGCGGCCTTCGGTGATGGTGCCGGTTTTGTCGAGGACGATGGTATCGAGCTGTTCGAGGCGCTGGAGGGCTTCGCCGCCTTTGATGAGAATACCGGCGCTGGCGGCGCGCCCGGTGGCGACCATGACGGCGGTGGGGACGGCGAGTCCCATGGCGCAGGGGCAGGCGATGATGAGGACGGCGACGGCGGCGGCGAGGGCGCGGCCGAGGGCTGGAGGCGGCGCGAGGGCTATCCATGCGAGGAAGGTGACGATGGCGATGGAGACGACGACGGGGACGAAGATGCGGCTGACGCGGTCGGCGAGATCCTGGATGGGCGCGCGGGAGGATTGAGCGTCGCGCAGGAGGCGGACGATTTGCGAGAGCCGCGAGGAGGCGCCGAGGGTGGTGGCTTGAATGCGAAGCGCCCCGCTGGTGTTCATGGTGCCGCCGGTGACCAGCGAATGCGCGGACTTTTCGACGGGGAGGCTTTCGCCCGTGAGCATGGATTCGTCGACGCTGCTCGCGCCCGAGAGGACGACGCCGTCGGCGGGAATGCGTTCGCCGGGGCGGACGAGGATTTCGTCGCCAGCGACGAGCGATTCGATGGGGATGTCGAGTTCCCTGCCCTCGCGGAGGACGCGCGCGGTTTTAGGTTGGAGTTGGCCGAGGCTGCGAAGGGCGTCGGCGGTTTGGCGCTTGGCGCGGGCTTCGAGCATGTTGCCGGTGAGGACGAGGCCGATGATGAAGAGCACAGCTTCGTAGTAGTGGCCGTGGCCGAGCCCGTGGGCGTGGAACCAGGCGGGGGCGAGCGTGGCGGCGGCCGAATAGATAAACGCCGAGCCGGTGCCGAGGGCGATCAGGGTGTTCATGTCCGTGGTGCGGTGGCGGAGGGCGGACCAGGCCTTCACGTAGAAACGGCGGCCGGCCCAGGACATGATGAAGAGCGTAAGGGGGAGGAGGAGCGGGGCGGCGTGGATGGCGAGGAGGTCCGTGGCCATGGCGAAGGCGCCGGCGGCGAGGCTGGCGGCGGCCTTGATGCGCAGGGTGCTGTATTCGGCGGCGAGGCGCTGGTCGAGATTTTCCTGCTCGGCGATGACGGAGGTTGCGGGTTGGGGGAGATCGGCTCCGTAGCCGGTGGAGCGCACGGCTTCGACGAGCGCGGCGGGCGAGGATTCGGCGGTGCGGTAGGCGACGGTGGCGTTGTGGAGGAGGAGGTTGACGGTGGCCGCTTCGACGCCGGGCTGCTCTTCGAGAGTCTTTTGCACGAAGGACTGGCAGGCGGCGCAGGTCATGCCGGTGACGGGGAAGGTCACGCGGGCGGGGGCGGGGGCGGGGCCTGGGCCGGCGGGACTTGGTTCGGCGGGGGGACCTTGACCGGCGGCGCTCTGGCCGGCGGCGGTGTGGGCGGTGGGCATGTCAGGACTCCTGTGCGGCGGTGAAGCCGATTTTGTTGACGGCCTGGGCGATGGCTTCGGGGGCGGCTTGGGCGGGGTCGAAGGCGACTTCAGCGCGGCCGATCTGGACAGCTTTGACTTCGACGCCATCTACTTTGGCGAGAGCTGCGGTGACGCGGCGGACGCAGGCGTCGCAGTGCATGCCGGCGATTTTGAGAGTGAGGGAAATGGACAACTTGGGCTCCTTTCTACTCCCATTCTACATACCCCCCACC
>CAYUZM010000843.1:0-3339 GCA_964449665.1 uncultured Solibacteraceae bacterium | reverse complement strand
GGGGGAACCGGCTGACGCTATCAGTGAGGTTGCCGGGCCGGCGAACCAGGCTCGTGTGGGAGAAGGAACCCGATTAACGGTAGAACGGCTGCCACGTGAGCCAGCGCGGGCCGTAGTGCGGCGCGGGTTTCCCAATCTCCAATGCACCCAGGTCAGGGGCACGTCCCGTGAAGCCGTCGTTGATCGTGGGCAACTCCTGGCCCGCGTCAACCGCCTTTGAGCCCGGCTTCAGACGGAAGTTCAAATCCATCGCATGGTAGACCTCGTGCGTCTTTGCCGCGTCGGGCTGCTTCATCTGCTCGAAGATGTCGAAGTCGAGTTCCACGCCGTGCTGCTCCTGCCCGGTAGCCGCCTGCAACTCGGCGAGCGTGCGGAACGATTTCCAATCCTCGGGCTTGTTGTAGTAGAGCGGTTGGCCGGGCTTGGCGGGGCCGAGCCAGTTGTATTGGCGCTCCACGCCTTTGCTCGGGCGGAAGCCGTTGTAGTCCGAGCTGTATGTGGTGGTCGCGTTGGCCCATGTCATAATGCCGCGATTGGCGGCGTCGCGGCCCAGGAAGAGATTGTTGCGCCAGTGCGTGTTGCCGTTCGGACTGCGCACAGACTGCTCGCCGATCAGAGTGTTGTGATACATGAACAGTCCGGCCGGACGCGCGTCGAGTTTGAACGAAACTCCGGACTGCACATGATAGAGCAGGTTGCGCACGAAATAGACCGGTCCGCCGAAGAGCGGCTGCGCGCTGTAGCCGCCGTGAAACGCATTCACGCCCCGGTTGTTCATGACGCGAATGTTGTGAACGCCGCCGTCGGTTTCCACAAAGTCGTCGTTCAACATGTGCATGTCGTTGTTGTAGATGTCGATCGCCGAGGCCTGCCGTTCGGGATCCGATTCCGGCGTGCCGTAGGTGGAGATGGAGATGGCGTCGTGGAAGTAGGCGATGGCGTTGTGCGCGATGACATGGCCGGGGCCATAGATTTTGATGCCGTAGTAACTGACAACATGATGTGACGGATAGGCGCCGATGCTGCCCCAGCGAATGCCGGTCCAGCCGATAAGACGGTAACGGTCGTCGCGGCCGAGGATGAGGTTGTCGGCAATGTAGAAGTCACTCGATCCGGCGTACTCGGTCCAGATGCCGAAGCCTACATTTTCGAACCGGCAGTTTTTCACGGTCAGGTTCGTGGCGCCCGTGAGTTCCTTCTTCCCGGCAAGCAGGGCGACGTCGGTGTTGCGGAACGTCACACCGTCGAAGATGTGGTGCGCCGTCCCCATCACATCAAACAGAATGTGGTTGCCCGCGCCATCGAAGATCACTTCGCCATCGCCCGCGGACCTGATCGTAATGGGCCGCCCGGCGGACGCTTTCAGAACCAGATTGAAGGTGCCATCGAAGGGCGCGGCAAGCGGGTCGACGTAGTTGAGGCGTTCGGGGCGGTAGAGGCCCGCGTGCATGAGGATCGTATCGCCGGGTTGCGCCTTGCGTTCCCACACCACGCTCCAGTCACCGAGGCCCGCTCCGTAGTAGGCTTCCAGAAGGCCGGTGAAATGCGGCTCCTGGCGCGGGCCAGTGTAGTCGGGCGGATAGACGTGCAGCGTGCGGCCGCCGGCATAGGGCATCGGTTCGGTACGTGTGCGCACCTTCACTGTCTGCGTGGTTTGTCCCGAGGCGCCATCGGGATCGGCAAGCGTGAAGCGGCATTCGTACTCGGTGCCCGGAGCGAGATTGAGGATGGAACCGGCAAAACCGTCGGGGACGATGTACTTCAAGTTCTCTCGATCGCGCCCAACCTGTTCGCCGCCGATGCGGAGCAACGGCAGCGCGGTGCGCCATGTGGCTTCGCCGGCCGCGCGGTATTGGACGGCGACGGTGGCATTGCGGTTGGCGTCGCCCGCGATCGCCCACTCGAAGCCGAGATTGTGGAGCGTCGGATGCTCAACGTGGAAGCGGCCCGGCGTGGTGGCATTCTGTGCGTGGAGCGCCGTGGCGAGAACAATCGTGGTCAGTAGCGTGCGCATGGTCGTCTCGGGAGAGCATATAACGAATGCGACTCGCGGTCGCTGGCGCCCGCGGCGACCTGGCGCCCGCGGCGGCGGCATGACCGCCCCAAAGCTGGTACGCTCCGAAAGACCATGTTGCGACGCTCCTTTCTGCTGGCGCCCGCCGTGCAAGCCGCCGCTAACGGTTTTCGCCTGGCTACATTTCAAGCGGCGATCACGCCCATCATCGGCGCGCCCATCTACACGGGAACAGCGCGTTCGATCGTCGATCCGCTGGAAGCTCGCGGCATCGTTCTGCACGGCGCGGGCAAACCGCTCGTGATCGTCTCGCTGGACTGGTGCGAGGTGCGCAACCGGTCTTATGATTTGTGGCGCGGGCAACTCGCCGCCGCCGCGGGCACCACGCGCGAACGCGTACTGGTGAGTTGCGTCCACCAGCACGATGCACCCTATACGGACTTGGATGCCCAACAGTTCCTGGACGCCGCACACTCTCCGCACAGGCTCTGCGATCCCGCGTTTGAGAAGGCATGCGCGGCCCGCGTCGCCGAAGCCATCCGCCGTGCGAGTCCGCAAACGGTCACGCACATCGGCACGGGCGAGGCGGCCGTAGGCGAAGTCGCCTCCAACCGGCGCTACGTTCTGCCCGACGGCAAGATCTCGTTCGGACGCACCAGCGCCACGCGTGATCCCGCCATTCGGGCGATGCCGGAGGGCCTCATCGACCCGGCGCTCACGGCCATCAGTTTTTGGAACGAATCGCGCCCGGTCGCGGTGCTCTACAGCTACTCGACGCATCCCATGAGCTACTACGGGCAGGGCGATGTATCGGCCGATTTTCCCGGCATCGCGCGCCGCCGCATGCAGGCCGAGACGCCCGAAGTGTTCACCATGTATTGTTCCGGCGCCAGCGGCGACACGATGGCCGGACGCTACAACGACGGCAATCGGGCAAACCGCTCCACGCTTGCCGGACGATTGCACGAGGCCATGTCATCGGCATGGAAACGCACGCAACGAACGCCATTGCGAGACATCCGCTTCCGCAACGCAACGCTCACCTTTCAGCCCAGAAAGGACCCGAACTACTCGCTCGGAGCCATGCGCCGCCTGCTCGATTCCCCATCCACGCCGAGGCGCGAACGGCTCGACGCGGCGCTCGGCATCAGCTGGCTACAAAGGCTTCAACGGCGGCAGCCCATCGACGTGCCCGCCATCCATCTCGGTCCGGCCGCAATCGTGCTTGTTCCCGCCGAGGCATTCGTCCAGTATCAGCTCTGGGCCCGGCAGGCGGGCGCGCCGCAAACCGTGATGACGCTCGGCTATGGCGAATGCGCGCCCGG
>CAYUZM010000842.1:0-3341 GCA_964449665.1 uncultured Solibacteraceae bacterium | reverse complement strand
CACCCGGCAAAGCGGTTGCGCGGGCGCTGGGAGTAAACTGTGAGAGCACATGCGAATCCTGCAGCCGGTGATCTGGTCCAAGGGCACGTTCCTGACGCCGCAGCACATGCAGGTGCAGGACCGCTACATCGAAAGCCTGCTCGGGTTCCGCGCCGAGGCGCTCCACTTCCGCCCCTGGGGATTCCGCAAACTGGTTTTTGACCAGGAGGCGCTGGCGGCCGGCAATCTGGTGATTCACTCCGCGCAGGGACTGTTCGCCGACGGGCTGCCCTTCGACATCCCGGCAGCCGATCCCGCCCCCGGAGCCAAAGCGCTGGGCGAATACTTCTCCGCCGATCAGGACACGCTCGACATCTTTCTGGCAATTCCGAACTACCGCGCCAGCGGCGTGAACCTCTCCTCGCCCGAGCGCGGACTGGACACGCGCTATCTCTCCGAGGTGGCCGTCGTGCGCGACGAAAACACCGGGGCCAACGAACGCCCCGTTCAGTTGGCGCGTAAGAACTTCCGCCTGCTGGTGGAAGGCGAGCCGCAGCGTGGAACACTGGCCATGAAGGTGGCGCGCGTGAAGCGCACCGCGGCCGACAACTTCGAACTCGCCCAGGACTTCGTGCCGCCCCTGCTCGACATCGGCGCCAGCGACTTCCTGACGGGTATCGCGCGGCATTTCGTCGAAGTGCTCTCGGCCAAGAGCGGCATGCTGAGCGGGATGCGCCGCCAGAAAAATCAGAGCCTGGCCGAATTCACCACCGCCGACATTGCCAACTTCTGGCTGCTCTACACGATCAACCAGCACTTCCCCACCGTGCGGCACATCTTCGGCACCAAGGGCGGACATCCGGAAGAACTGTTCGCCGTCATGACCTCGCTCGCCGCCACGCTGACCACCTTTTCGCTCGAAATCCAGCCGCGTGACCTGCCCTCATACGATCATGAGGACCTCGGCGCCTGCTTCCGCAAACTCGACGAAGTGCTGCGCCATCTGCTCGAAACCGTGGTGCCGAGCAACTTCGTGTCGCTCGCGCTGAAGCTGATCCGGCCGTCCATCTACGCCGCGTCGATTTTCGAAGACCGCTTTCTCGAAGGCACGAAGATGTATCTGGCGATCAAGGCCAACCTGAACGAAGGCGAACTGATCCAGAAGGTCCCGCACCTGGTGAAGGTCTGTTCGGCCACGCACGTGGAACACCTCGTCCGCCAGGCGCTGCCGGGCGTGCCGCTCACGCACATGCCTTCGCCGCCGACCTCCATTCCCGTGAAGCTGCATCACCAGTACTTCAGCCTGAGCCAGGCCGGTTTGGCGTGGGAAGCCATCGGCCGCGCGCGCAACTTCGCGGCCTACATTCCGGGCGACTTTCCCGATCCTGAAGCCGAGTTGATCATCGTGCTCCCGGTAACCAGCTAGCGCCCCCGGCGGGCGTCAACTCTCCAGAACATCGCGGATCGTGTTGCGTAGAGTCTCGGCGCTCACCGGCTTGGCGAGCGTCGCATTGGCGCCCAACACCTTCGCCGCGTCGAGCATATCGGGCCCGAAGAATCCCGACATGGCGACGATCTTTAGCCGCGGGTAGGCGCGGCGCAGAGCGATCACCGTCTCGATGCCTTCTTCATCGGGCATGGAGAGATCGGTGAGAACGATGTCGATCGAATTCGCGGAGACCTTGCCGGCCGCCCCGCGTCCGCTTTCGGCGGTGAACACCTCATAGCCCGCCCCGGTGAGCACGTTGGCGATGAACTCTCGCACGCCGCGTGCGTCGTCGAGCACCAGAATGCGGCGGCCGCGGGGCCGGTCGCCCATCGCCGCGCGCACGGCCCCCAGCAGCGTATCGGGCGTGAACGGCTTTTCCAGGAACCGCGAATCGGCGACGGATAGGATCTCGCGCTGGGTGAGCGAAGCGCCGGTGTAGCCCGACATAAACAGAACGCGCAGTGCCGGGCGATAGAACTTCAGCCGGCCGGCGACCATCTTTCCGTTGGTGCCGGGCAGTATCACGTCGGAGATCAGAAGATCGATCTCGCCGCGATGATCGTGGCAAATGCGTTCCGCCTGCTCGCCCGTGGAGGCGCACAGCACCTGATATCCGGCGGCCTGGAGAACGCCCTCGACAAGGCGGCGGATCTGGTCGTTGTCGTCGAGCACGAGAATCGTCTCATCGCCGCCCTTCGGTTTGACGGCCGGTGGCGCGGGGGCGGCCTCGGTTTGCTCGATGGTGCGCGGGAAATAGACCTTGACCGAGGTTCCCGCGCCCGGTTCGCTGTAGAGCCAGATGTGCCCGCCGCTCTGTTTGACGATGCCGTAAACCGTGGCCAGCCCCAGGCCGGTGCCGCGATTGTGCTCCTTGGTGGTGAAGAAGGGCTCAAATACGCGCGCCTTCAGTTCGGGCGTCATGCCCGTGCCGTTGTCTGTAACGGCAAGCAGGACGTACTCTCCATCCGGCACGCCATGATGCGGCTCGACGCGCGAATCGATGACCGAGTTCTTCAGCTCAAGCGTGAGAATGCCGCCTTCGGGCATGGCGTCGCGGGCGTTCACCACCAGGTTCATGATTACCTGGCGAAGCTGGCTGGGATCGAGCTTGGTGCGGAACAGATCCGCGTCGATGTGCGAGGCCACCTCGATGGCGCCGCCCAACATGCGGGGAATGATGCGTTCAATCTCCCGAAAGATCTTGCCCAGGTCGATCACCGCCGGCGCGAACGGCTGGCGGCGGCTGAAGATCAGAAGCTGGCGCGTCATCTCCGCCGCGTGCTGGCCGGCGATGCGGATCTCCTCCAGTTGCGGGTGCACGGGATCGCCCGCCGGGAACCGCCCCAGCAACACCTCGCAGTAGCCGAGAATGACCGTGAGAATATTGTTCAGGTCGTGGGCGATGCCGCCCGCCAAACGGCCCACGGCGTCGAGTTTCTGTGACTGCCGCAGTTCGTCCTCCATCTTCTTGTGGAGTTCGAGGAGGCGGCCCAGGCGCGCCAGCGTTTGCTCCGGGGATAGCGGGCCGGACTCTCGTCCGCCGCCGGCCGGAGCGAGGTTCGCGTCGGCTTGCGACACAAGCAGCGTGAGTTGCTCATACAATTTCGCCAGGTCCTCGTTCATGGCGCGCAGACGCCGGTTTGCTTCATTTACCTCCTGGGCGCGCAGGAAGACCTCGGTGTCCATTTTTTCGATACGCGCCCGCATGCTCTCGGTCGATTCCTGCAGCTCCGCTCCCGTCCGCCGAAGTTGGACGACCTCGGTTACGTCCTCGACGCGGTGAATAATGTAGGACACTTCGCCTTTGGCGTCGAGCACGGGCGTATTGATTGGGCTCCAGAATCGCTCCTCGAAGCCGCCGCCCAGATGCGCG
>CAYUZM010000841.1:0-3342 GCA_964449665.1 uncultured Solibacteraceae bacterium | reverse complement strand
TTTTCTGGGCCGCAGGCAGCTCGTTCCCCCGGGAGGCCTGCACGCGAGGCGCTTCGTCGCTCCTCCCCCTAGGCTGCGCGTTCGCGAAGGAACTCCCCGCGACGGTGCTGACCTTCGTGGGCGCGACGATCGGCCTCGGCATCGTCGCCCAGCTGATCTCCTACTTGCCGACGATCTACGGGCAGTTCTCCCGCCGTGAGGTGCTGGTGGGCCAGCTCGACGTCCGGGCCGGCACCCCACCCGATCCCGGCGAGCTGCTGGTGCGGGCGATCCGCATCGAATGGCTCCCCCAACTCGACGACCTGTGGGCGGAGTGGGACCGCTGGTTCGTGGAGGTCGAGGAGTCGCACACCTCGAACGCCTCACTCCCCTTCTTCCGCAGCCAGCACCCCGAGCGCTCGTGGCTCACGGCGGCCGGCTGCGTGCCCGACACCGCCGCGCTCCGGGTGGCCGTGCTCGACCTGCCACGGTCGTTCGAGGCCGAGCTGTGCCTGCGCTCGGGCTACCTCGCGCTGCGCCACATCGCCGACGCGTTCGACATCGAGTACGACCCCGACCCTCGCCCCGACGATCCCATCTCCATCACCCGGGCGGAGTTCGACGAGGTGTGGGACGAGCTCGCCCGCAACGAGGCGCCGATGAAGGCCGACCCGGACCAGGCCTGGCGGGACCTCAGCGGCTGGCGCCTCAACTACCACCTCCCCCCGCCCCACCCCCTCCGCCCCGTCGTCGCCCGCGCCTCATCTTCATTCACAAACAGCAGGTCGCAATGCGGCATCACCGGCCCCAGCGTCTCCACCCACCTCCCATCCGTCGCCCAACCCGTATCCACCGACGTCGCCAGCCCCGCCTCCTTCGCCCGCCGCATCTGCTCGCCCCCATGCTTTCGCAAATTTGGCAGCGCGAAGATGTTCGCCTGGTGAAAGTGCGTGATGCCCTCAATCACGGGCGCAGGAAAGGAGAAAGGCTCCACGAAAACTTCCTTCGCCGCCCCCACATACTGAATGAACTGCCGGTCCCCCGCGCGGTTCATCACCACAACGGTTGTCGTCGTCATGTCCACCGCCCGCTCCACCCAACGCGTATCCACCCCCGCTCCATTGAGTTTCGCCAAAACGCCGTCCCCACGAGCATCCGGACCAACTTTCCCCAGCAACCTTGCGCCTAGCCCCATCCGCGCCATCGCATACGCCGTGTTTGACCCGTTTCCCCCCATGTCCTCCCGCATCTCCTCCACCCAATTGCTGGTCCCCCAGCAGAACTCCTCCACCGGACGAACAAGAATGTCGTGACAGATATTGCCGGCAACTAGCACGGCCTCGGGGCGGGGAAATGGCACGAGCATCAGCTTATCGCACCGCTTTGCCGCATGGCCCCCATCTCCCCACGCGCAGCCCTCCGCCCCCGAACGCGCGGCCCCCCTCCGCGCCTAACAAGCAGTGAAACCCTACCAGCCGCATACGCGTCTGGTCACTGGTATACTAAGGCATTGCCCTACTAGCAGGTAGCCATGCCTCGCAAACGGGTAGTGTGTGTCTGGTCCTATTCGAATGAGATCTATCGCGCTTTTCTTCTCTACCACCCTGATCTTGTCCGCGGCTGAATTGACTCTGACCACCGGTCAGGCCGCACGTCTGGTAATCGGCCAACCGACTTTTACGGAAGCCGCTTCCGGCGCCTCCGAGTATCTGCTCGGTGCGGTCGGCGGCCTCGCCTACGCCAATGACACGCTGTTCGTAGTCGATTCCAACCGCCTCGCCGCAACCCCGGTGAACCATCGCGTGCTGCTCTACCAGAACCTCAGCCGGCACGTCCCGCGCCCAGAAGACGAACTGGAAGTGAACTTCAATCGCTGCCAGATCTGCGTCGGCGTCGCCACCACCGTTCTCGGCCAGCCCAACTTCACCACCGCGGAATTGAAACCAGCCTCGGCCACCACTATGCGCACCCCGGGCGGCGTTGCCACCGATGGCCGCGTCCTCGCCGTGGCCGACTCCGACAACAACCGCGTCCTCATCTGGCGCTCCATTCCCGCCTACAACCAGCAGCCTGCCGATGTCGTCGTCGGCCAGCCCGACTTCTCCCGCGTCGTTCCCAACGACGGCGGCGGCTTCACCCCCAATAACCGCTCCATGAAGGGCCCCCAGGGCGTCTGGATCCAGGACGGCCGCCTCTACGTCGCCGACACCGGCAACAACCGCATTCTCATCTGGAACTCCATACCCTCCTCGAATTTCCAGCCCGCCGACCTCGTCCTCGGCGCACCCGATTTCAACACCTTCGTCCAACCCGATCTCACCAAGGCCGTCATCGACGCCAAAGCCACCACGCTGCTTACCCCCGTCTCGGTTACCAGCGACGGCTTCCGTCTCTACGTCTCCGATCTCGGCCACAACCGCGTCCTCATCTGGAACACCATCCCCAACCGCAATCAGCAGCCCGCCGACGTCGTTCTCGGTCAAAAGACCATGGAGACCGCCGTCGCCAATAACTCCCCGGAACTCTGCGCCTCCAACGGCACAAACGAAGAGACCAACGAGCCCACCTACCCCCGCATGTGCTCGGCCACCATGGACTTCCCCCGCTTCGCCCTCTCCGACGGCAAGCAGCTCTTCATCGCCGACGCCGGCAATGACCGCATTCTCGTCTACAACTCCGTCCCCACCGAAAACGGAAAGCCCGCCGACGCCGTCCTCGGCCAGGTCCGCGATACCCTCAACCTCGTCTCCGACAGCGCCGATCCCGACGGCATCGCCAGCTCCGGCGTCGTCCGCACCCCTCTCTCGCTCGCCTTCGATGGCCGCAATCTCTACGCCAGCGACCCCTTCAACCGCCGCGTCATGGTCTTCACCATGGCCGAACGCCGCGTGCCCAACACCGGCGTGCGCAACTCCGCCAGCCGCGAAGTGTTCGCCGTCGCCTCGGTCTCCTTCGCCGGCGAGGTGAAGAAGGACGACGAAGTCGAAATCAAAATCCGCGACCGCTCCTACAAATACAAAGCGGTCGACGGCGACACCTTCCCGAAGTTGATCGACGGCCTCGTCAACGTCATCAACAGCGCCAATAGCGGCGCGGGCGACGTCGACGTGCTCGCCATCCCGAACAAGACCCTGTTCACCATCATCTTCACCGCGCGCGTGGCCGGCGAAGTGGGCAACTCCATCGAGTTCACCGTCACCCAAACCGCGGGCACCACCATCATCCCCACCACCTCGGGCGCCTTCCTCACCGGCGGCCAGGATGCGGCAAAAATCGCCCCCGGAACCGTCGTCGCCATCCTCGGCGAAGACCTCGCCGATACCACCGCTTCCGCCCCCGACAACGCCGAACTGATGCGCAACC
>CAYUZM010000840.1:0-3346 GCA_964449665.1 uncultured Solibacteraceae bacterium | reverse complement strand
TCGGCCGCGGGGCGTACCCGTCTTTCGGTTTGGGAGGTTCCTTGTTCGAGTCGGCCAGGTAAGTGTTCACGCGCTGGAAAGTTCACTCGTCGAGGCCCGCGGATTGATTGGTCCAGGTGGCGACCATGTACTTCGCCGTGTCGCGCGCAAGAAGGTCGGTGAGTTGTTTCGACTGTTCCACGAGGAAGTCTTCGAGGGTTTCGGCGAGCGCGTCAACCTTCTTCTTCTGTTCCTCGTAGCGGCTCACCTCTTCGGCCGGCACCAGCGGGTGTTTGTCCGGTTTCGTGCTGCGGAAGACGCCCAGCAGAGAGTAGTAATCTTTCGTGGGAATGGGATCGTATTTGTGATCGTGGCATTGCGCGCAGCCGACGGTGAGGCCGAGGAAGACCTTGGTGGTGACGTCGAGCTGATCGTTGGCGCTGTCGCCGAGGGCTTGAAAACCTAGGCCCGCGAGATGGCCGGGCGTTGCGGCGATCTGCGCCTTGGCGAACGTTTTGTACGAGAGATCGTTATTGAACGCGTCGACGACCCAGTCGCGGTAGCGCCACGCGTTGACGAGCGGAGTGTCCTCCGAGGCGGCGAGTTGACCGTCGGCGTAACGGGCGAGATCGAGCCAGTGACGAGCCCAGCGTTCGCCGTACTGCGGGCTGGCGAGCAGGCGGTCAATGGCTTTGCTCTTGTCCGGATGGGCGGCGAAGGCATCCGACTGTTCGGGAGTGGGGGGAAGCCCGGTCAGGCTCAAGGTGACGCGGCGGAGCCAGGTGCGGGGCCCGGCGGGCGGGGCGGCGGTGATTCCAGCGCCCTTGAGCTTGGCGTCAATGAAGCTGTCGATGGGTTGATTGGCCGCGGGCTTGAGGGGCTCAAAGGACCAGAAGGCTTTCTGCTCGGGCGTGATCGTATAAACGGACGATTGGGCCTGGTGCAGTTTTTCGGGCCAGGGCAGACCCATGCGGATCCACTCTTCCAGGTCCGCAACCTGCTCCTTGGGAAGCGCGCCGACGGGCGGCATCTTGAGGCGCACGTGTGTGCGTTTGACGGCCTGAATGAGCAGACTCGATTCGGGCTTTCCTTCGACGACGGCTTTCCCGGAACTGCCGCCTTTCAGGATGCCCTCGCGGGAGTCGAGCCGCAGGTTGCCGAGCGCGTTGCGGGTGTGGCAGGCGTGACAGTGGGTGGCGAGAAGCGGACGGATTTTTGCTTCGAAAAAATCCTCGCCTTCAGTGGCAAGCAGTGGAAAGGCGCAAGCGATCAGCGCCACGATCGGGCGTGACATCTGGCGCTCATTTTACATGAAACGCGTTTGCGGCCGGGCGTTCACGCGCAACCCAGGTTCAAGCGCTCTCCAAGCCGGTGAGCGTGGAGGTGCCGCTGGCGAACGCATCGGCCTCGATTCCCATGTGCTGCAGCATCGTGACATAAAGATTGCACAGGGGCGTGTTGTTGTCGCGGCGGAAGGCGAGGTGCTGGCCGTGGCGGAAACCGCCGCCAGCAAGCAGGATGGGCAGGTTGGTGTTGTCGTGGATGTTGGCGTCGCCCATGTTGCTGCCGTAGAGCACCATAGTGGAGTCGAGGAGGCGCCCTCCGTTTTCCTTCGTGGCGGCGAGGCTGCGCAGGAGCTTGTTCAGCGTGGCCATCTGCACGCGGTCCGTCTCTTCGAGCTGCTTCACTTTGTCTTCGGCCTGGCCGTGATGCGAGAGGCCGTGGTAGCTCTCGGTGGTGTTCTGGCCCTCGTGGAGCCGGTAGGCCGGAGTGAGAAAAGCATCGGCCATGAGGGTGACGATGCGGGTGGAGTCGGATTCGAAGGCGAGCTGCGCGGTGGCGAGCATCATGTTGATTTTCTCAAAAAAGAGTTTTTTATCCTGAATGTCGGCGGGGGCGGCTTGTGGAGCGGCGGGCTTGGGGCGCGTCTCCCAGGCGCGGGCGGTTTGCAGGCGCTGTTCCACTTCGCGCACGGAGGTAACGTACTGGTCGAGCCGGGAGCGGTCCTCTCCGGCGAGGGTGCGGCCGAAGCGGTTGGTTTCTTCGAGGAGCGTGTCGAGGATGCTACCCCGGCTTTCGAGGTTGTGCAACTGGCGGGCAACGGATTCGGCGTCGCCCTGCACGAACATGCGCTCGTAGAGTTTGGCGGCGCTGTCTTCTGCGGGGAGGAGGACGCCATCGCGGGTCCAGGAAAGGCTGCGGTTGCCTTTGTCGATGTTGACGCCGAGGTTGAGCGTGGGGAAACGTGTGACCTGGCCGAGCTTCTCGGCGGCGAACTGGTCGAGCGAGATGGAATTGCGGAAGCCGCTCTTGAATGCGCCGCGGGCGGCCGTGAGGAAGCAGTTGTCGGTGCTATGGCCGCCAGTGACTCCGGGATGGGAGAGGCCGGTAAAGACGGTGAAGTCCTGGCGGAATTCGGAGAGGAGCGAGAGGTAGGGCGAGGGCTCGTAGTCGCGGCCGGAGCTTTGGGGGAAGAAGTGCTTGGGGAGCACGCCGATGTTGTTGGCGATGACGAGCATGCGGCGCGGGGGCCTCGCCTGTCCGGCGGCGCGGGCGAAGGTGGGCGTCATGCATTCGAGAAAGGGCAGGGCGAGCGTGGCGCCGGCCGAGCGGAGAAGGGTGCGGCGAGGCAGGCGCGAGGCCGACGTCGAGATGTGCGGAGCCTTCATTGCGGATAGCCTCCCAGAAAGATTTTACTCTGCACGAGGGCGTGCAACAGGTCTCCCGCGCGGTATCCGGTTGGGGCGCTGGCGTCGAGGATGGATTCAATTTCGGCGCGATCGGAGAAGCGAACCGGCGTGCCGGTGGCGTACACGGTGAACTGTTGCAGCAGATTGCGGGCAAGGGCTCGCGGATTGGCGGCGAGGAGCGACTTGAGTTCGCGGATGTCGCGGAAGGCGCGGCCATCGGCAAGGACGCCGCTAGAGTCGACTGGCCCGGCGATCGTATAGGCGAAATCGTGGCCGGTGTGATCGATGCCCGAGACACGTTCGCCTTTCTCTAAGCCGCGGTAGTGAGTACGCCAGCGGCCGAGGACATCGAAGTTTTCCAGGGCGAGACCGACGGGATCGAAGCGGGCGTGGCAGGAGGCGCAGGCGGCGGACTTGGTGTGCAGGGCAAGTTGATCGCGAATGGTTTTAGCGCCACGGATGTCGGGCTCGACGGCGGGCACGCCGGGCGGCGGAGGAGGCGGCGGATCGCCCATGACGCGGTCCATGATCCAGGCGCCGCGCAGGACGGGCGACGTGGAGGTGCCGTTGGAGGTGAGTTTGAGAATGGCGCCCTGGGTGAGGAGTCCGCCGAGGGGACTGGCCGGGGGCAGGGCTACGCGGCGAACGGCGGAGCCGGTGATGGGCGGAAGCTGGTA
>CAYUZM010000839.1:0-3348 GCA_964449665.1 uncultured Solibacteraceae bacterium | reverse complement strand
GGATGGGGCCGTAGGTGCCCCAGCTCAATACCGCGCCGATGACGAAATAGATCCAGTTCATAGGTCTCCTCTGGTGAATCGTCTAGTGTAGTACGCCTTTACTTGAAGCGCGCACAACGGAACCGGCGCCGCGAAAAGCGCGGCTTGGTCCTGTGCGCTCGTTCTCCGCGCCCCGCGCCTAATTGCCACGCTGCATGGGCTTCCATGCCTGATCCTGAAAGGCCGAACTGGGATCGAAGCCGGGTTTGTTGCTCAAGACGTAGCTGCCGTCGCCGCGGCTCCAGGCTTGGGCGTAGCCGGAGGAGAGCTCGACGCTGCCATTGGCGTCCTTCCAGGTTTCGACTTCGCGGATGGTTTGCACGAAGTTCTTATGCTGCTGGTCTTGCGAGGCCTGGCGGTTTTCCCAATCGCGCATGCGCTGGTCGCTGGCCTCGCTCTGAGCTTTCGCATAGGCCCTTGACTGCTCGCCCATCAAGCGGATGCGCTCCATGCGTCCGGCGTGTTCCATGTTGCCGAGTTGTGTGAGGAAGCGGTCTTTTGCCGCGCGCCAGATGGGGCTGACGCGGTGGCTGGTCATGATCACGGTCATCAATTTCATGCACTCGTCGCGGCGTCCCGCCGGGCAACGCATGAGATAGGCAAGGGCAATCGTGCTGGTCATCGTGGTCGTGCCGCCGCCCATGTAATTCGGTTGGCGCATGATCATGTTGATGGCCATGCCTTGCAGAATCCCCTCCGAGCCGTCGGGGAAAGTGACATCGCCCAGCGCGCGGGTGGTTTCGCGCTGAGTGTTGCCTCCGCTCGCGTTCAGCTGTTGATCGATTTGCCGCGCCATTGCCATTTTGGCCTCGTCGACGCGGACGTTTGACACTTGGGCTTGCAGATCGCGGCGGGCGAAGCCTTCGACGTATTGCTGAGCGTTGAACGGGCGGTTGATCTGACATCCGCCGGCCTGGGCTCCAGCCTGCATGGTCTGCAGGAGCATCTGGTCGTCCGTCGATTGGAACGAGCGCACGGGGAAGGCCTGGAACTGATACGCACCGTCAGGCGAGGTGGCCTTGACGTGGTCGACGATGTACTCGCCGCGGCATCCGCCTACGTTGCCCCATTTGACGCCGCCTTCGGTGCGCCAGCCTTTCGGGAAGAGCATGCTGAACGCTTCGACGGGCTGGTCGAAGCCCATCTCATCGAGGAAGCGGACGCGGCTGAGGATGACGTAGTCGGCGCCCTCGACGTAGCCGGGAGCGGAAGCGGTGGACTGGCCCTGCGGCGCGCCGCTGCCTGTGGACCCGGCGGCTTGGGCGGCGATGGGTTGGCCCGTAATGGGCTGTCCGGTGATGGCGGGGTTATTGCTGGAGCCGCAGCCCACGAGGATGGCCGCGAGCAGGAGGACGTTTGCGCGCCGCATTAGAATTGCACCCGCAAGCTGAGTTGCACCTGGCGCGACGTGGTGACGGTGTTCTGGACGAGGCCGAGCGAACCTTGCGCGGGCTCGTTGTTGGCGGCTCCGGCAAAGGCGAGCAGGCGCGGCACGCCGAAGTTGGCGCGGTTGAAGAGATTGAAGGCTTCCACGCGGAACTGGATGGCGCCGCCCTCGCCGAGCTTCGACCAGCGGAAGTTCTTCATGACCGAGGCATCGAAGGCGCGAAGGTTGGGGCCGATGAGCGCGCCGCGGCCGAGGTCGCCGAGCGTACCTGCGTCCTGCAGGCGGAAGGCGGCGGGATTGAACCATTGATCGGGCGAGCCGACGATGGCGCTTTCGTGGGTGAAGCCGGGGACCACGCTGGGACGGTCGAGGCCAAGGCCGGGGCCGATGGAGGGGTTCCACTGCGAGCGCGAGCGGTTCGTCTGCACGAAGAGCGTCAGCGGCGAGCCGCTGCGCAGATTGTGAATGCCCGCCAGTTGCCAGCCGTGCAGCAAGGTGCGCGAGACACCGGTGAGGTTCCTGGCAAACGGCAGCTCCCAGGCGAAGTTCAAAAGCCAGTTGTGCTTGGCATGGAAGTCGGCGAGTCCCTTGTTGTAGGAGAAGCCGGAGTACTCGGGCATGGCCGAAATCATGCTGTTGGTGGCGTCGGAGAAGAACGTGGAGGATTGCGTGGTGTCGATGTTGCGCGAGAAGGTGTAGCTGGACTGGAAGTTGAAGCCGTGGCTCCAGCGCCTGCGCACTTCAAAGACCATGGCGTTATACCAGGAGTTGCCGTCGCTCTTTTTGAGCTCGATGGTGGAGAAGGCGCGATTGGGGCGCGGAAGGCCGGCGGCCCAGAAGAGCGTTCCGTCGGCCAGTCGCGTGGGTTCGGGCGTATTGATATCGGTGTTGCGCATCAGGTGCACGCCGCGCGCGCCGGCGTAGCCGAGCGTGAGCAGGAACTGGCCGGGAAGCTGCTGCTGCACGTTCAAGTTCCACATATATAAATTGGGATTCTTGATGTTCCATTCAATGGGGCGCATGGTGTTGCCGATGCCGCGTTCGAAAGGCGGGTTGGGGAAGGTGACGTTGGAGGTGATGACGTAGCGCGGCGTGGCGGGCGGGTTGGTGACGGTGACGATCAAGTTCTGCTGGTTGTTCGTGTTGACGAACCAGCCGGCGCCGCCGCGAATGCTGGTGCGGCCCGTGCCAAAGGGGTCCCAGGCGAAGCCCACACGCGGCGCGAAATTCTTGCGCGGAGGACCGCTGTAGAGGCGGCCCGTGGTGGGCGTGGGGTCGAGCAGGTTGGGAAGCGCGGAATCGCGGCCGTAGATGTCGACGGGCATGGTGGTGGTTTCATAGCGCAGGCCGAGATTGAGCGTGAGGCGCGGCGTGATGGTCCACGTGTCTTGGATGAAGCCGCCGAAAAGAGTGAAGCGCCAGTAGCGGTCGATCGCGCCTTCCGGGCCGAGGCCGAGGTAGCGCAGCGGGCGGTTCTCCAGGAACGCCCGGACATCGGCGAAGGTGAAGATGCCAAGCGAGAACGTGGGGTTTGCCATGTTGTCCTGGTAGTGCTCCACAAGGCCGCCGAGCTTGATGGTGTGCCGTCCGCGGATGAGCGACACGTGATCTTCAACGGTGTAGACGTTCTGCGTGAGCCGCAGATTTGCCGAAGTCTGCGGACCGAAGCGCGACGCGCCGCCGATGTCGATGTTGCCCACGAGCCCGCGCGTATTGACGAAGGGCGCCAGGCTCGACGCCGTGTTGGCCTCGACATCCTGCCCAATGCGCGTGCGGCTGAAACCGAGCCGGACGGTGTTGAGTGTCGTCGCGCTCAAGGCACGCGTATATTCGGCAGTGACGAACTGGTTGCGCGATTGGAAGAAGCGTGGGAACTGGGGCAGTTCGACGGGCAGGCGCTGCGTGGCGTCGTCGACGGTGTA
>CAYUZM010000838.1:0-3359 GCA_964449665.1 uncultured Solibacteraceae bacterium | reverse complement strand
CCCCTCCGGGGCCCCCCCCGCGATCACACCTTCACCGGCCACCACCTCGGCAGCTTCCGCCCCGTCCGCAAAATCGGCTCCGGCGGCATGGGCAGCGTCTATGAAGCCCTCCGCGACGACCAGGAATTCCAGCAGCGCGTCGCCATCAAGTTCGTCAAGCCCGGCATGGGCACCAGCGGCATCCTCCAGCGCTTCCTCACCGAACGCCAGGTCCTCGCCGGCCTCAACCATCCCAACATCGCCCGCCTCCTCGACGGCGGCACCACCCCCGACGGCCTCCCGTACTTCGTCATGGAATACGTCGACGGCACCCCCATCGACAAATACTGCGACGAAAAACGACTCAACATCGCCCAGCGCCTCGCCCTCTTCCGCACCGTCTGCGAAGCCGTCCAATACGCCCACCAAAATCTAATCGTTCACCGCGACCTCAAGCCCGCCAACATCATGGTCACCCCCACGGGCACGGTCAAGCTCCTCGACTTCGGCATCGCCAAACTCCTAGGCTCCACCCTCGGCGATGAAACCGTCGCCCACACCTCCGACGGCTCCCCCATGACCCCCGAATTCGCCAGCCCCGAACAGGTCCACGGCGAGAACGTCACCACCTCCAGCGATGTCTACGCCCTCGGCGTCCTGCTCTATCAACTCCTCACCGGCCGCTCCCCTTACAAGCTCGACCAGTGGACCGCCCCCAAACTCTTCCGCGCCATCGCCGAACAGGACCCCGAACGCCCCAGCGAACGCGTCCTTACCGACGAGGAACTCACCACCGGCGGTGGCGAACGCCGCGTCACCCAAGCCGTCATGGCCGCCCTCGTCCGCGAAGGCACCCCCGACCGCCTCCACCGCCGCCTCTCGGGCGACCTCGACACCATCGTCCTCATGGCTCTCCGCAAAGAGCCCTCCCGCCGCTACGCCAGCGTCGAGCGTTTCTCCGACGATCTCCAGAAATACATCGAAGGCCACCCCGTCTCCGCCCGCGCCGATACCCTCTCCTACCGCCTCGTCAAATTCGCCCTCCGCCATCGCGCCGGTGTCGCCGCCGCCGTCCTCGCCGTCTTCGCCCTCATGGCTGCCACCGGCGTCAGCCTCTACTACGCCAAGGTCGCCCGCCAGGAAAAGGTTGTCGCCGAACGCCGCTTCCAGGACGTCCGCCAGCTCGCCCGCTTCGTCATGTTCGAATTCGACGACGCCATCCGCGCCGGGGAAACCCCCGCCCGCGTCATGCTCGTCGGCAAAGCCTTCGAATACCTCAACGCCCTCTCCAAGGAAGCCGTCGGCGACCTCTCCCTCGAACGCGAAGTCACCCAGGCCTACCTCAAACTCGGCGACATCCAAGGCAACCTCTACACCTCCCACGTCGGCGACCGCGCCGGCGCCCTCGAAAGCCACCGCCGCGCCCTCGACATGGCCAAGCTCCTCGCCGCACGCACCCCGCCCGATCCCGCCGACCTCATGCTCGTCGTCCGCGCCAAAACCGGACTCGCCGACCTCCTCTCCCTCGGTGGCGACCGGCGCGACGCCCTCCGCCTCTACGAGGAAGCCCGCCAGGTCTGCGAACAACTCGACCGCCGCAAACGCTCCCGCGAAACCCTCCAACACCTCACCGAAGTCGTCGCCAAGGAAGGCTTCGTCCAAAGCCAGCTCGGCAACCTCAAAGGCGCACGCGAAAACTTCACCACCGCCCTCAACCTCGCCGGCGAATGGCAGCGCCTTGACTCCTCCAGCCCCCTCGCCCACCGCACCGCCGCCATGGCCACCAGCCGCCTCGGTGAACTCCTCGTTCGCTCCGGCGACTCCGCCGAAGGCCTCGTCTGGCTCCGCCGAGGCGTCTTGCTTTATGAGGATCTCGTCCGCGCCCAACCCGGCGTCACCAGCTACACCCGCGACCTCGCCGCCACCTCCATCCTCTCCGGCGACGCCCTCATGGCCGGCAACCAGCAGGCAGACGGTATCGCCGCCTTCCGCCGCGCCCTCCACCTCTCCGAAGGCCTGTCCGCCGGCGACCCCAAAAACCAGCAATACCAGCGCGATCTCCACATCGTCCTCGGCCGCCTCGCCGATGCTCTTTCCAAGAGCAGCGCACACGCCGAAGCCCGCCGCATGACCACCCGCGCCTTGGAAGTCCTGAAACCCCTCGTCGATCTCCCCTCGCCTTCCGGCTATGACATCCAGCAATACGTCTGGCTTCTCGTCACCACGCCTTACCCCGAACTCCGCAACCCCGCCCGCGCGCTTCCCTACGCCGAAGCCGCCGCCCGCATGACCAACTCCTCAGACCCCGCCGTCCTCGACGCCCTCGCCCGCTCCTATTACTACACCGGCAACGCCGCCATGGCCGTCGAAACCGAACGCCGCGCGCTCAGCCTCCTGCCGCCGCGCAGCACCTCGGGCGACAGCGCCCTTCGCACTGAGTTGGAAGCGAACTTAGAGAAGTTCCAGAAGTAGCCGCCCGCCAGGAAACGGCTCCCAAGCAAGCCACCGCCCAATCCTGAAACCAGCCCACAACGAAACCAGCCCACAACGAGACCAGCCCGCGACCGTCAGGGAGCGGAGCCCACCTACCGCCGGCGCCGCCACGCCATCAGCAAAATCCCCGTGCCCATCAAAGCCCACGTCCCCGGCTCCGGAACCTCGCCCAACGGTGCGCGGTTGTTCAGGCTGAGATTGACGTCCTGCGACACGCGGATTCGATGAATTACCGACACCCAGTTCGTCGGCTCGTTAAACCTCAGACCATCAAACGTATTGTTGTCGTCGAGAATGATCGGCCCGTATGCCGTCGCCAGACACCCCGTCCGGGAAAAGTCGCCGCCCACGCACAACTCCGTGAACACCTCGATCGTCCCGCTCAACAGTTGCGCCTCGATCGACTGGCCGCCGAAGCGGAAGCCCCCGCCAAAATCCATATCCATCTCGAAACCGAGAATCACCGGAGGCGGCGGATCGATCGTATACCGGATGACATATTCGGCATATCCAGGCGGGTCGTTCGTATCGAGCGGAAAGAGAAACAGCCCGCTGAAGCTGATGCCCAACTCGTTCCCGTTGTAGCCGATGCTGACGCCGATGTCGTCTTCACTGGTCGCGGGCGTGCCCGCCGCCGGTGTGTAACTCGCGTTGAAGACGCTGAACGGCGCCACCGCGCAGCCCGGACTCCCCGTCAGATCGCTCAGCACCGCCACGTTATCGCAGGAATCGAGACTGCCCACATCGATCCCGCCTCCGAATACCGCAGCCGCCGAAAATAGAAACAAAACGCCCAAATTACGCATAGTGCCTTCCAGGGTAGCAATCTGAACGCGGGTGGGAAACTGGCGCGGATTCCCGGCGCAGAATCAGTCCGCAAACAATTG
>CAYUZM010000837.1:0-3366 GCA_964449665.1 uncultured Solibacteraceae bacterium | reverse complement strand
ATGCCACCCGTGGCCGGCGCGGCCTTTGCCGGCGGTCTGTTCTTCGGCGATGACCACCGTGCCGGCGGCGGCTCCCGCGGCGCTTAGGCGCGCCGCTTCGAGCATTGTGGATTCGGTGACGGCGAGCCAATGAAGCTCGCGGCCTGGCATACGTCGCTTGAGCCAGTCCAGATCGAGGGGTGCGCCCGGCGTCATGCGAATTCGATCCGGAAGTTCAGGTCGACGGCGACGGCGGAATGCGTGATGGCGCCGGAGGAGACGAAGTCGGCGCCGGCTTCGGCATAGGCGCGAACCGTTTCGATGGTGATGCCGCCGGAGAGCTCAACGGAGGCGCGGCCGTTGATGTGGGCGATCCATTGGCGCGCTTCGGCGGGCGTCAGGTTGTCGAGCAAAAGACGTTTGGCGCCCGCGGCGAGGGCTTCATCCAACTCAGCCATCGTACGCACTTCGCACTCCACCTCGCGGCCGGTGGCGAGGGCGCGGCGCACGGCTTCGGTGACCGAACCACAGGCGGTGATGTGGTTGTTCTTGATCAGAATCGCGTCGAACAGCCCCATGCGATGGTTCGTCACGCCCCCCGCCGCGGCGGCGAGCTTCTCCACGCGACGGAGGCCGGGCGTGGTTTTGCGCGTGTCGAGCACCTTGCACTTGGTGCCGGAGGTTTCGGCGGCGTAACGCGCGGCGAGCGTGGCGATGCCGGAGAGGCGCTGCATGAAATTGAGCGCGACGCGTTCGCAGCGCAGCAATGTCCGCGCGAGACCCTGTACCTCGGCGACGATTTCGCCATCATGACAATGGCTGCCGCTGGCTTTGGCGAGCTTGAGAGCGCCGCAGCCGCCCTGGCTGCCGTAGATCAACGGCAATAGCTCCACGCCCGCCAGCACCATCTCCTGGCGCGCGTAGAAACGGCCGTGCGCCACGCGATCGGCGTCGATTGTCGCTTCGCTGGTCAGGTCGCCCGTGCCAATGTCTTCGGCCAGAGCGCGTGTGACCAGCGCGGCGATTTCGGGATGCGACCAATCGTTCGTCATCACAGTCCCGCCATGGCCGAACGCTTGGCGTCCAACTCGGTCTTGTACTTCGTCAGCTTCTCTTTGATAGAAGCAACAATGTGCGCGGGCGCGCGTGCGAGAAACTTCTCGTCGCCCAACTGCCGCTCCGAACTGTCGACGTTCTTTTCCAACTGTTCGATCTCTTTGGCCAGGCGCTTCCGTTGCGCTTCGGCGTCGGATTCGCTCATCTCGAACACGAGTTCGAACGCGTTCTTCGGCGTGCCTTCTTCGATGGAGAGTGTGAGGCCGGCGAGCTTCTCGATCGGTTCGCGCGAGGTGTTGGCCACGGCCAGCGCTTCGCCTTTGCAGATGAGCTTGGCGCTGAGCTTCGCCTTGGGGTCGATCTTCGAATCCGCGCGATAGGTGCGCGCCGAGGTGATGATCTCCTGGAGCAAGGCCATCTGGCGCTCGGCTTCGGCGTCGTGCGCAGCCTCGCTGTATTGAGGATAGGCGGCGACGGTGACCGATTTCGGCAGCCCCGGCGCGCCGTTGGCGAGGCGCTGCCACAGCTCCTCGGTGAGGAACGGCATGGCGGGCGAGAGAAGGCGCAAGGCGGCCTCGAAGGTGTTGAGCAGGTTGCGCCAGTTGTCATCGAGCCCGGAACCTTCGGTGAAGCGGAGCTTCTTGAGTTCGATGTACCAGTCGCAAAATTCACCCCAAAAGAAGTGCCACATCGTCTGTGCGGCTTCGTGAAAGCGGTTGGCTTCGAGGGCGCGGTTGCAGGATTCGGCGGCGGCGTTCAGGCGCGACTGAATCCAGCGGTCTTCCAATGATGTTTCCGCGCGCAGCGCATCCGCTGCGCGTTGAGATGTCGTATCCGCGCGCAACGCATTCGCTGCGCGCTCCGGGGCCGCGGCGCCGGGGATACACGGCTCCACGCCCGCGCGTTCCATGTTCATGAACAGGAAGCGCGCGGCATTCCAGATCTTGTTGCCAAACGCGCGCGAAGCGGGAACCTTGTCTTCGGTCCAGGAGATGTCGGTGCCGGGCGCGGCGGCGGTGAGCAGAGCCATGCGGACGGCGTCGGTTCCGTACTTCTCGGTGATGTCGAGCGGGTCCACGGTGTTGCCGCGCGTCTTGGACATCTTCTTGCCCTGCGCGTCGCGGACGATGCCGTGAATGTAGACCTGCCGGAACGGAACCTCGCCCATGAACTCCAGGCCGAACATCATCATGCGGGCGCACCAGAAGAAGAGAATCTCGTAGCCCATGATCATGAGCGACGTGGGGTAGAAGGTCTTCAGGTCCTGTGTCTGCTCGGGCCAGCCCATGGTGGAGAAGGGCCATAGGCCGGAGCTGAACCAGGTGTCCAGCACGTCGGTTTCCTGGCGTAGCGTGGTGTAGCTGCACTCGGCGCAGTGTTCCGGTTCGTGGCGCGCCACCATCATGTGGCCGCACTCTTCGCAATACCAGGCGGGAATGCGATGGCCCCACCACAACTGGCGCGAGACGCACCAGTCACGGATGTTGCGCATCCAGTGGAAGTAGGTCGTGCGCCACTGTTCGGGCTCGATCGTGGTGCGCCCGTCTTCCACGGCGGCCATCGCTTTTTCGGCCAGCGGCTTCATGGAAACGAACCATTGCTTGGAGACGAGCGGCTCGAGAACCGTGCGGCAGCGGTCGCAGAGGGTGACACTGAGCGCGTGGGGTTCGATGCCAGCGAGCAGGCCCGCGGCTTCGAGATCGGCCACCACTTTCTTGCGCGCTTCGAAACGGTCGAGCCCGGCATAAGGACCGGCGTCGGCGGTCATCTTCGCGGTTTCGTCGATCACCTTCACGTGCGGCAGGTTGTGGCGTTTGCCGGCTTCGAAATCGTTCGGGTCGTGGGCGGGCGTCACCTTGACGACGCCGGTGCCGAACTCGGGATCGGCCAGGTCGTCGAGAATGATCGGAATGTCGCGGTTCATTAGCGGCAGGCGCACGCTGAGGCCGTGCAGGTGCAGATAGCGCTGATCTTCTTTGTTGATGGCGACGGCCGTGTCGCCGAGCATGGTTTCGGGGCGCGTGGTGGCCACCACCAGGTGCTCGCCTGTTTCGTCGCCCTGCGCGTCGAGCACCGGGTACTTGATGTGCCAGAGGGAGCCTTGCGTGTCTTCGTGGGCTACCTCCAGGTCGCTCAAGGCGGTATTGCAGCGCGGGCACCAGTTCACCATGTACTCGCCGCGATAGACGAGTCCGCGTTCCCAGAGTCCGACGAACACTTCGCGCACGGCGCGCGAGAGGCCTTCGTCCATGGTGAAGCGTTCGCGGGTCCAGTCGCAGCTAGCGCCTGTGCGCTTCATTTGCTCCACGATGCGCCCGCCGGAGACGGCTT
>CAYUZM010000836.1:0-3372 GCA_964449665.1 uncultured Solibacteraceae bacterium | reverse complement strand
TCAAACCGCTCACGGTCGTTTGCCACGAGCGCGAAGAACAGCCCGTAGGCTTGCGCTTCCGACGTCGTCTGGCCCTGCACGGCCGGGTCGGCAACGCGTCCGTCGGTGGACAGGAAGCGATCCGCGTAGCTGTTCCACAGCGCCCACTCGGACGATGCCTCGAGTTGGAAGAACGGAATCGCGGCCATTAGAACTGTCCTTGCCCCTCCACGTCGCACCTTACTGGCTTCCCTCGAGCCGTACGGCGGCATGCTGGTCGCACCACTCGGAAAACCAGCGCGCCAACGGGATCGCGAATCCGATGACGGCGATCGCGATCAGGAAGAAATTGCGCCCGACCCAGGTATAGAAGGATTCGAGAAGGCTCAACTGGCCAAGATGGGTGCTGGTCTGCGCCAGTTCGAACGATTGGAACCGGCCTGAAGAAAATAGCGCCACACTGCCTTTGATGTCCTTGGACGTGTCGCCATACAGAGATTGCATCAGCAGATCGAAGTTCTGCTGGTCGCCGACGGTGACGAGCACGGCATTGCGCCGGCTGTCGAGCGGCGATGCAATGGCCTGGATCACCCCTTCCGGCGAAGCGCCATCGAACAGCGTGTCGTTCAGTCTGCGGTATTCACGGCCAATGGGCGTGAAAGGAACATCAGCCATGGCGCTCCACAGACCCGATGGCTTGTTCGCCCGCAACTGGCTGCCGATGCCAACCGGGAGATGCCCCGCCCACTGTTGAAACAGCGGCTGATCCGCGGCGGAGCCGATTACCAACAGCTCTTTGTCCCGCGCCTTCCCTGCCTCGCTTGCGGCCAGCACCGTAACCCGATAGGTAGGCAATCCGGTTTGTCCACCGAACCGGCCCATCATTCCCAGGTAGCAGGCAACTTCGTCGGTGGAAGGCTTTTCCGGCAACAGCACGGCCGTACCGGAAAGGTCGGCCAGACGCGTAAACGGAAAGCCCGCGTTGGCGAAGAGATCGAGGCGGGGCAAGCGGACGAAGCGCGGGATGCCGCGAAGCTCGATCGAAGAAGTGGGCAGCACGTTGATCTCGGGGTAGTTGTTGGGCGCATTGTCCGGAAGCGGATTCAGATGAAACTCGATGGTCAGTGTGTTTCCGGTGTAGAGGGACGGCACCGGCAGATAAACCGTGCGATGGTGCGACACCGGCCCTTCACTGACCGTGAATCTCGTGGTGCTGACGCGGATGCCGTTCAGCGCGACGCGCAACTCTCCGGATTGTTCGACCGTGCCCGTAGTCCGAAAGCCCAGCTTGAGAGGCACCGTGGAGCGCTGGCCGAAGGCGAGATCGGGCGGCAGGCGGAAATAGAGGTTTACCGCGCCGGCGCCGTACCAGCGCAGCATTTCGGGGCTGACGGATTCACCGAGGCCTTTCGAGCGCTGCGGATTCAACCAGCGGGGCGCATCGTATGCGGCCGAAGGCGAAGGAATGCGGACCGCTGCAACCGAGGCGCGGTCGCCATCCTTGGGAAACAGTCCAGCGGCCAGCACTTGTGCGGCCGTACGAAGCTCGGCGGCATTCCTCCCGGTAATGACAAGCAGCTTGCCAAAGGGATCGAGAGGGTTGGTGCGCATCGCGATCTCCGGACCCTGGACGTTTTCCACGCCGAGCGATCGAACCAGCTCCGAATCCGCCGTTGCAAAGACAATCGCATTTCCACGTTGAATGGTGCCGGTGCGCACGGTGAACTGGCTGCCGCGATCATCGGCGATGGACCCGATCCAGGAAGCCACCACGCCCGCCGCTTCCAGCGTTTCGTGTTGCATCGCCTCACCAAAAACCATGGTCACGCGCGACATCCGGCGGGTCGTGGAATCCACGAACGGAGCCGGCAGTACTCGCAGGCTATCGGGCAGCGGAAGCATGGTTCCATTCAGGCGGATATTTGTGGAGGAGTCGATCTGAACCCAGTGCGTCCTCTCCTTGCAGCCTCCCTGGCAGGTGGCGGCGAGTTGTAACGTCAGCGTGTTCTCGCTTACAACCAGGTCGGAAGGCAGAGCGATTTCCACTCTCTGGAGCACGCCGGCGGCGCCGGGCTTGACCTGCGGCGAGACGGAGGTGAGCGCGACGCCGTTCAGCGACACATTCAAGGAACTACCTTCGCGGAATCCCTCAGAGGACTTGTATTGCAGAACGAAGGTGCCGCTGGTGACAAGCTTGGTCAGCGGCACGGTGAAGCTGAGGTTTACGCGTCCCTCGCCCGCCGGAAACGTGATGGGCTGCCGATGACCGAGTTCGGTCCAATCGCGCACTTCCGCGAAGGGCTCGTTCGCACGGGCGACTCCGATTGCCAGCAGGATGGCGGCAATCAGAAACACAGACAAGGGGACCACCCGGCTCCTCAAGGCGGAGGGCACCTCCTCGATTGGAAGCGGTTCTGGCTCCTCCTCACGGTTACTCGCCGGCGTGGAGATCAAACCCTTGGGCAATTGTGCGATGCCTCGGAGCGCCACCAGAAGCACGCCGCCGAAGCTTCGCACAAGGCGGTCTTCGTGGCGGCCCGCGCTCCAGTTCACCCACGTATCGGCCCGCCCGAAAGCGACTCGCACCAGCGCTTCGTGTTGCAACAGATTCGTGAAGGCGAAGCTCAATCCAACCACCAACCCGCGCGACCGGCGAACCTGAACGGGCAGCACATGCTCCTCGCCGTAGTGGTTGAAGATGAGGTCCGCTCCGTCGTCAATGCTCAGGTCGGCGGGAGTGTCAAGCTGAAGGGATGTGCCGGAACTGGAAATATCGAGCGTAAATCCGTGCAGTTCCACTCCGTTGCGTTTACGCAGCCGGATAGGCATTCGGAGAGGAATGCGTTCGGCCGATCGCGTTTGCCGCGACTCCCACGGCACGGCGAGCGTCGCGCCGAGGATCAGGGTGTTGAACAACGTCCAGGTCATGTTCACGAGGATGGTTCCGTTGTCCTCGATCCCGGAGAAGGTTTGGATCGCTCCCACTACTAGTCCGGCCACGTTGAGGCCGAACAAGACCAGGAAAGGCATGGCGATCGCAAGATCGAAGTATCTCCTGCGCACGAGGGCGCTCTTCGGCGTGACGTTGAACTTTCCCCAGCGCGGGTTGACCAGCGCGAGAACGGTGGGAACCAGAATGTAGGGAGCTAACAACGTTTCGAAGATCTCGTTCCAGAACGAGTGACGGAACTTGCCATGAGCCCTGGAGTTGGTCAGGGTCGCCATCAGCACGTACGGGATCACATAGGCAAGGATGGCCCACGAATATCCATAGACATTCGACCGGCCGAGCAGCAGGAACACCAGTGGCGCGGTCAGAAACACGAGACGCGGGATCGCGTGCAGAAAGTGGATCGTTGCGGTCCCGCGACCCTAATGGAGGGCGTAAGCATG
>CAYUZM010000835.1:1193-3372 GCA_964449665.1 uncultured Solibacteraceae bacterium | reverse complement strand
GTCGGAGAAGTGCATCGCCTGCTTCCCCAAGATTGAACAGGGAATCCAGCCGCAATGCTTCGTGAACTGCATCGGCAAAATCCGCCTTGCGGGCTGGATCTCCAAGCCCGAGCAGGCGCGCGCCGACAATCCCATCGACTATCTGGTGCACATCAAGAAGATCGCGCTGCCGCTGTTTCCGCAGTTCGGCCTTGAGCCGAACGTCTACTACATTCCGCCCATCCATGCGCCGGTATCGTTCAACCAGCAACTGTTCGGGCCGGGCGCGGGCGAGGCGATGAAGGCGTACCGCAACGCGATGAACGACGCCGACCTGGCTGGGTTGCTCTGCTTGTTCGGTTCCACCGAAATGGTGGTGCCGCGTTTCCGGCGGCAAGGCGACATCGTGACCGGCAGCGACGAGAAGGGCGCCGAACTTGTCCGCATTCCCATGCGCGAACCGGTTTACATCCGGCCCGCCGCCGATCCGAAGAATCAACTGGTCCGCATCAACTGCCCGTAAGGAGCTGTCCCCATGAGAACGACGATTTTCACCCTTCTGCTGTTCGCGGCCGCATGCAGCAAAGCTCCCAAGATGGTGAATGAAGTGGTGACGGTGGGCGCGGCGAAGCTCCCCGCGCTTCCGTCGGACGCCGCCTGGGACAACGCTCCGGAACATCTCGCCAAAATGGTTCCGCAGGATCTGGTGGAGCCGCGGTTGTTGACCCCTTCCACGCCGGAAGTGAGAGTGCGCTCATTGAACAACGGTTCAGAGATCGCCTTCCGCCTGGAATGGGAGGACACCAGCAAGAGCGACGCGCCGGGTCCCGCCAAGATGATCGACGCCTGCGCGATTCAGATTCCCGAGAAGATCGAGAAAGATCTGGCCGAGCCGCAGATGGGCCAAGAGGGCAAGCGCGTGCTGGTCACCTACTGGCGCGCCGACTGGCAGGCCACCCTCGACGGTCGCGGCGATACGATTCGCGATCTCTATCCGAATGCCGCCATCGATCACTACCCGTACGACGCCAAGGTGCTTGAGAAAGGTTCGGACGCGCAGAAGGAGATGGCGCTGCGCTACGCGCCGGCGCGGGCGTTGGGAAATCTGCGTAGCGGGCCGCGCACCACGCCCGTGGAGGAGTTGGTGGCAAGCGGTCCGGGCACCTTGTCTCCCGGTCCTTCGTTGGGCGCCAACGGAAAAGGGGTTCGCCTGAAGACGGGCTGGTCGGTGGTGATCAGCCGGAAACTGCCGGACGGGCTCACGCCGAACCAGCGCACGCATATCGCCTTTGCCGTTTGGCAGGGCTCGCAGCAGGAAGCGGGCGCGCGCAAGATGAGGACCGGTTGGATTCCGATGGTGCGGCGAGGTCAATGATGCCGGGCCCAGAAACGATCAACCCGGACGCCACGATCAACCCGGAGGTTGTCCGCCTGCTCACCGAAGCCGCGGAGTGGCGTTTGCTCGGGATGTTGTTTGAATATCCGTCGGAGTCCTGGCGCGAGAGAGTTGCCGCGTTGCTGCCCGACGTGCGCGACGAGAACCTCCGTTCGCTGGGAGGATCGGCCCTCGAATATTCGACCGAAGGGCTCCACACGGCCCTGTTCGGTCCCGCCGGTACCGTGCCGGTGCGCGAGGTCACCTACCAGGGCGGTGTGCAATCCGGATACCTGATGGCGGAGCTCGCGGCCTACTACGATGCCTTCGGTTACCGGCCCGCGCTCGACGAGGCGGACGACCACCTTGCGGTGGAACTCGGCTTCCTCTCCTACTTGAAATTGAAGCAGGCGAGCGCGATCGCCTCGGGCGACCACGAGCATGCCTCGATCGCCGCGGAGGCCGCCGCCGCATTCACCAAGGACCACGTGGCTGTGCAGGCCGAGCCGGTGGCAAATGCGCTCGAGAACTTTGCCCCGGACTACCTGATCGCCGCGGGCAGCATCATTCTGCAGCACGCCGGTCCCGCGCCGCGCACCAGCTATCCGCTCGGAGCGCCGCTCCCCGGAGACGGCGATTCCGATGACATCACCTGCGGCCCGTCCGCCGCGGGAAACGATTTGGTCCAACTCCAACCGTAGGAGGAATCCATGCCCGTGGAACATCCGGTAACCGAGTTGATGAGCGAGCATCGTCTCATCGAGAAAGTCATGTCGGCGCTCGAACAGCGCCTGCAGGCGGGCGGCAACGAGTTTCTGTCCGATT
>CAYUZM010000835.1:0-1183 GCA_964449665.1 uncultured Solibacteraceae bacterium | reverse complement strand
GGCAGGGGCTCGGCTTCTTCGGGGGGTTTGCCGATGGCAATAACCACGTCAAGGAGGACGAGGTGCTCTTCCCCGCGCTCGCGCGGCGCGGCGTGCCGGTGGAGGGCGGTCCGATCGGAATGATGCTCCAAGAGCATACGTTGGGGCGAAGGATGCTGGCCGGCATCCGCGAGAACCTTCCGGCGGCGCGGGATGGCGACGAGTCCGCGCGCGAGGCCGTGCGTTCGTTCGCGGCGCAGTATGTGGATCTGCTGCGGCGGCATATTTGGAAGGAAGACAATGTGCTGTTCCGCATGGCCCAACAGTCGCTCGACGCGAATGCGGCCGAAGATATTCTGCGCGGCTTTCACGCGAGCGTTCATTCCCAGGTGACGCCGGAAATGACGAGCCGGCATGCGGCCTTCGCCGTGGCACTGTAGGCGGCGTGTGTGATGGGGGACGGCGTGGGTCATCGGCGGCAACGCGGGTGGCCGTCCTTCGCATACGCGCGGCCTGCGATGAGTGCGCAGTGCCGGCGCCACCACCGTCCGGGAAGCAAGTTCCGTGCGCGCCGGTGTCGATTCTCGCGGACAAGACCCCCTCGCGCTTGCTATATTGGTAAATGCGCGTGGCAATTTGGCCACCGCGCACAAGGCCCGGTGAGGTGCGAGAGCGGTTGAATCGGGCGGTCTCGAAAACCGTTGAACCTTTACGGGTTCCGTGGGTTCGAATCCCACCCTCACCGCCACGTATTTTCAATAGGTTCCGTGTGTCGTCGGGCGATATGGAGTGATATCGGGCAATCCGACACGCGAACAAGTCTTGTGTTATCAGTAGCGGCCTGCAGCGATCTTAGAAGTGGCACCCCCACCACCCCATCATCACCCGACGCACCCTCACCGCCACAGCCCAATCGCCGGCGCTAGAGCCAGCTAGCGAGTTTTCCCTCTATTCCAGTTCTCTAAAGAACTCGATGGTGACCTCGACGCCCGGGGCAATGCCGGGGATCTCCATGCACGACGAAATCTCAACCGTGTCATCTCCGTGCCCTCCTTCGTTTGGGTTGGCAATCACCGACGGACGAATTCTAAATGCTGCATAGCCATTGATTAGGCATCGTTCAACGAGTAATACTTGCCGCGCTTCAAGAGGGTCCGGTATTGAGAATTCCGGTTGGATCGCAATTGGGCGATCCACTCTTACG
>CAYUZM010000834.1:0-3373 GCA_964449665.1 uncultured Solibacteraceae bacterium | reverse complement strand
GCTCGGCGGGTCGCGACGGGTCGACCACCAGCAGTGAGCCGGTGGCCGACGCGCCGTCGAGCACGGCGGGTCCGGCCCAGCCGGGTGCCTGCGGTCCCACGGCCAGGGACTGCCGCAGCAGCCGCCGGCCCGCGTAGTCGACCTTGGTGTGCCCGACCGCCCCGCCGGGCATCTCCTCGTACCCGCCCCCGAACAACTCGTCCCCCCCGCGCCGGCGCGCCCCCGCGGGTCGTCTCGCGCTCGCTTGACCAGATGCCGTTCCCCATGTGCGCATACGTCGTGTACGTCAACCCCGCCGCGCTCAGGTTCCGCAGAAACTGCTTATACTCCTCCACCTTCGCGTCGCGCCCTGGCAGGTTCAGCGTGACCTCCGGCATGTTGTGCACGCTGCCGTTGCTGATGTTCCAAACCTTCAGCCCCGCCGCCCCGGCTTTCTTCACGATGGCCTTGTAGCTCTCCGCCAGCGGCGCCGGAGCCCCGCTCCCCACGTTTAACCACTCGATGCCCATCTGCTTCGCCCACACCAGCTCGTCGTCGGGCAGCGTCGACGAGGTCTGCAGCGAAATCTTGATCCCCGGCGTCAACGGCGCCAGCGGCTTCTTGGCCGCCAGCGCGGGCGTCGCCGCCGCGGCAGCAGCCGCGGCAAGAAATCCCCGCCTGCTCGATGTGGTCAACATAATCCAATCCTCCTCGATCCATCTAGGACAGGCCGCCTGGCCTCTCCCGGCTTTCTGTTCAGCCCCCGCGGCCCGCTACCCGCTACCGGGGATAGTCTATTCCATTTCCCCTATCTATTCCATTTCCACCCTCGGCGGGGCCGCGAAATTGCTATCCTGAGACAGCATTCCAACGGACCCGGAGTGGCAGTTTCGGTCCTTTGGCGGGAGGCGTAACGGTGATTCATTCTGCGTTTCGGCGGCGGCCCCGTGCCGCAGCCCCAGTCCTGCTCGCACTTTTTCTCTCCGCGTCTCAGGCCGGTTCCAACTCCGGCTCCGATTGCGCCTTCCGCAACGCCCCAGACGATTTCCTCCTCCAAACCTCGCGCGCCCGCGAAGACGCCTTCGAACGCGCCGCCAAAATCGGCCGCCGCGCCGCCTCCGGCCAAAAGCCCAACGCCGTCGCCCCCGGCTCCATCCCCCGCCGCAATTTCATCGACGACGCCATCTTCAACAAGCTCCAGGAAGCCGGCATCGACTCCGCCCCCCTCGCCACCGACGAAGAGTTCCTCCGCCGCATCATGCTCGACCTCACCGGCCGCATCCCTTCCCCCGATGCCATCCGCGAGTTCGTCCAAAGCGAAGACCCCAACAAACGCGACGCCCTCATCGACCGCCTCCTCTACTCCCCCGAGTTCACCCACAAGTGGACCATGTGGCTCGGCGACCTCCTCCAAAACTCCCGCAACTCCGCCAACATCTCCCGCCAGTTCCGTGGCCGAAATGCCATGTATACGTGGATGCGCGCCTCCATCAACGATGCCAAGCCGCTCAAAGACATCGCCTATGAAGCCATCACCGGCCGCGGCAACAACTACTACGAAACCAACGGACCGGTGAACTACCTCCTCGGAGGCCTCTCCAGCGGCCCCGCGCAGGATACATACGACCTCATGTTCTCCCGCTCGGCCGGCATGTTCCTCGGCATGGGCCAGTACGATTGCCTCGTCTGCCACGACGGCCGCCGCCACCTCGATCAGCTCAGCCTCTGGGGCAAAAACGCCACCCGCCTCGAGGCCTATCGCATGGCCGCCTTCTTTTCCCGCGTCCGCCGCACCGCCGACAACAACACCTCCAGCCCCGACTACCAGAGCAACACCATCACCGACGCCACCACCGGCACCTACGACCTCAACACCACCTCCGGCAACCGCCCCAACCGCATCGCCATCGGCTCCCTCCGCAACCTCACCCCCGAATACCACGTCACCGGCGCCAAGCCCGCCACCGCCGACTGGCGCGCCGCCTTCGCCGAAAACGTGATGACGGACCCCATGCTGGCTCGCAATTTCGCCAACCGGCTGTGGAAAGAGATGTTCAACCTCGGCCTCGTCGAACCCGTTGACGGACTCGATCCCGCCCGCCTCGATCCCTTCAATCCGCCCCCCGCCCCTTGGGCTCTTCAGGCCACCCATCCACAGTTGCTCGAAGACCTCGCCCAGCTCATGCGCGATGGCAACTACAACCTCCGCGAATTTCTCCGCATCGTCGTTCAGTCGTCTGCCTATCAGCTCAGCTCCCGTTACGATGCCCCGTGGGATCTCACCAAAGTCCCCCTCTTCGCGCGCCACTATCCGCGCCGCTTGATGGGCGAAGAGATCCACGACGCCCTGCAAATGGCCACCGGCACCACCAGCAACTACACGGTCGAAGGTTGGGCCGACACCGCCAAGTGGGCCATGGAACTCCCCGAACCCGTCGAGCCCCGCTCCAACGGCGGAGCCAACAATTTCATGAATGCCTTCCTGCGCGGCAATCGCGACACCCAGGAACGCCGCCAGGCCGGCAGCATCCTCCAACAACTCGCCCTGATGAACGATGCCCAGGTCATCAACCGCGTCCGCGTCACCGCCTCGCCCGTACTGCAGCGCATCTCACGCATCGCCGACAACAAGCAGTTGGTCGAAGAGATCTACCTCGCCTTCCTCAGCCGCAAGCCCAGTGAGTATGAAATGGGCCGCGCCGTGGCCTACATCGAAAAGAACGCCACCTCGGCCGCCGCCCGCACCACCACCCTCGAAGACCTCGGCTGGGCCCTGGTCAACAAAGTGGAATTCCTGTTCAGTTATTAGAGGCAAAGGGGACCATCATGCGCGACCGTTTTGGAATCGATTGGAGCGCGACGCCCGGCATCCACATGCTGCGGCGCCCTTATCTCACGCGCCGCGCCCTGTTCCGCCACGCCGCCTCGGCCGTCGGTGGCTACATGCTTCTCCCCTCGCGCCCGATGGAAACGGTCGCCCACGCCGCCTCCGAACCCAAAGGCACCGCGAAATACTGCATCCTGATCAATCTGGTCGGCGGCCCCTCCCACATCGATACGTTCGATCTCAAGGAAGGTCCCTGGACGCCCACTGCCTTCGATCCCACCAGTTTCAACGACGTCCGCTGGCCCCGTGGCCTCTTCCCCAAACTCGCCGGGCAGCTCGAATCTGCTGTCCTCCTGCGCAGCGTCTTGAGTTGGACCGGCGTCCATGGCCTCGGCCAATCCTGGATCCAAATCGGACGCAACCCCGTCCCCGCCGTGAACAAGTACGCGCCCCACATCGGCTCGGTCGTGTCGCTCGAATTCGCCGCCCAAACCGCCGGCAAACCGCTCCCCGCCTTCCTCTCGCTCAACTCCAACCCCGGACCCGAAAACGGCTACCTCGCCTCCG
>CAYUZM010000833.1:0-3373 GCA_964449665.1 uncultured Solibacteraceae bacterium | reverse complement strand
ATGAAAGACGCGAAAGCTCATAGCGCGGGCGGCAGGTCCACCGCGAACTCCAACCCGTCATAGGCCAGCCGCACATGCTCGGGAAGCCGCCCCTCCGTCCGCGCGTGCGAAAGGTCGTGCGCAATGTGCGTGAACAACGCCCGCTTCGGCCGCAGCCGTTCGACATGCTGCAAGGAACGGTCCACCGTCGAGTGCGTCGGATGCGGTTTGTGCCGCAGCGCGTCGAGGAACAGCACCTCCAGATCCTCCAGCAGCGCGAACGACTCCTCCGGTATCTCGCTATGGTCGGTCAGATACGCCACCGGACCGATGCGGTAGCCGAAAATCGGGTTCTTGCCGTGCATCAGCGGAATCGGCGTCACCGTGCGCCCAAACAGCTCGAACGGCGCGCCGCTCAACCGCACCGGCTCCAGCTTCGGAATGTGCGTCTTCAACTCGTGCTCGCAAAAGGCGTAGCGGAATACACTCTGGATCGCATCCATCGTGTCCTCAGCGGCGTGAATCGGAATCGGGTCCTTCTGGCGGAAGTTGAACGGCCTGATGTCGTCGAGCCCCAGAATATGGTCGGCGTGCGAATGCGTGAACAGAATCGCATCCACCCTCCGAAGCCCGTACCGCAGCGCCTGCTGCCGGAAATCGGGCGTCGTATCCACCAGCACGGTGTGGCCGTCGTATTGAAAAACGATCGATGGACGAAGCCGGTTGTCCCGAGGATCGTCGGACGTGCACACGTCGCAATTGCAACCAATCGTCGGAACGCCCACGCTGGTGCCGCTGCCCAGGACGAGCACGCGCAACTGGTTCTCGCCTGGCTCCATCTCGGTCGTTATTCGTTTCCGGCGGCGGCGGATTCGACGCTCTCCCCCGGGCCCGCGCCGCCCGGATCTTTCGCCGCATTCTCGGTCGCCATCACGAACCTGAACCTCAGCTCCGTGATCGAATTCTCCAGACCGCGCGCCTCCTCAGTCGTCAGGTTCCCTTTGGTCTTTTCCGCCAGCATCGCCATCAGATCGATGAAATGCCGCGCCAGCATCAGGTTCGGCGGAGCGGGCTTGTCCTGCCCCGGCATCGCCATCAGGCCAAGGTTCATCTCCGACTGCATGCGCAGCGTCGCCACCAGAAACTCGAAAGATGGCTCCAGGAAGGGTAGGGTTTGTTCGGATCCACTCATCTCAATACTTGATCTTATCTTGAGACCGCCCCGCTAGTCTCCCTGCCGGATGGGAAACTCGCCGCGTACGCGCGCCACTGCCGCCGCCGCTCCGCTCCGCTTCACCACCGCCGTCACGCGCAGCGCAAACGGCCATTTATCCAGCTTGTCCAGCGTGTCCATCATCGCCTTCAAGTTCACTGGCAAACGCACCTCGGATGCGCCCGCCATTTTGCGCGCGGGCTTCACCGGTCCCCACACCGCCGTGCCCGGCTTCCCATACCGCCCGATCTTCCATTGCGTCGTGAACTCCACTTCCATCCCCGCCAGCGGCTCGCCTCCCGCGCCTTTGAGCAGCAACACCGCATCGACCGTGTCCGGGTGCGGCACGCCCACCGGATCGCTGTACTCCCAGTGCGTGATCCGCACCTCCGTCGTCTTCGGCGGCGGAGCGTTCGGATTCAACCCCTCCATCTGCGCCTCCGACCACCACAAACATGCAAACTCCATCCGCGCCGATACGCCTCCGCTTTGCGCCTCCCCGCAAACTGCCGCCAATGCCAGCCCCAACAACATCCTCAGTCGCATCATCCCGCCGATGATACTCTGGAATTTGATGGATGGAGTAATCGTCGTGGACAAGTCCACGGGTTGGACGTCCCACGACGTTGTGAATAAGATGCGCCGCATCGCCGGTACGCGCCGCATTGGGCATTTGGGCACCCTCGATCCAGCCGCCACCGGCGTTGTGCCCCTGGTCATCGGCCGCGCCACGCGTCTCTCGCAGTTCTACGTGAAGTCCGACAAGGTGTACGAAGCCGTCGTCCACTTCGGCTACTCCACTTCCACCTACGACGCAGAAGGCGAGCGCACCAGCGAGGAACGCGAGTTTCATCCCGACGCCGACACGCTCTGGCAACACCTGCCCGCCTTTCAGGGCACTTTCCTGCAAACGCCCCCCGCCGTTTCGGCCAAGAAGATTGCCGGCACGCCCGCCTACAAACTCGCCCGGCGCAATCTCGAGGTCGAACTCAAGCCGGTCGAGGTCACCGTCCATTCGCTCGAACTGCTCGGGTGTGAAGGTCCGGAGGCGAGCCTCCGCGTCCATTGCTCCGGCGGCACCTACCTCCGTTCCATTGCCCACGATCTCGGCCAGGCCATCGGCTGCGGTGCGTTCCTGCGCAGCCTCCGCCGTACACGTTCAGGCGACTTCACTATCGAACGCGCCGAGACCATCGAACAACTCGAAGCCCGAGGCAACGCCGGAACCCTCGGCGAGGTCCTCATCCCCGCCACTCAAATGCTCCCCGGCTTTCCTAATGAAAATGTGGATGCCATCACCGCCGGGCAAATCCGCCAGGGCCGCGATTTCCGCGTCTCTCCCTTCCGCGTCCAACGTGGCGCCCGGTTCGTGAAAGCGATCGATCCCGACGGCTCGCTGCTCGCCATCGGCGAGCTGAAGTTACCGAATCTTTACCACCCGATGATGGTCCTCTGACCGCCAGTTATATCGCTCAATATTGATGAAATCGGATTAATTGCCCTTTCAGTGTCCTTTCACCGCTGAACGAGTATCCTGAGATGTGCTCTGGAGTCGGCGCCAACTCGTGTGGGGAGTTCCATGTCTCCTCAGCGCGCGTCCGGCCGAATCGCAGCCCCCCACTAAGCGGGTTGAATTTACGTTCTTCTCCGGCCGCATCGATGAGTTCGGCGAAGGCTCAATCTCGGTCTCGCGCCAATTGGCTTCCCGAAGATTTGAGCAGCGTACCTTTGTCCGCACGCCAGAAACCGTGATCAAAGGCGAGTTGAGAATTGGCGCAAGAGTGACCGTGGCGTTCACAACCGTGGACGGCGTTCACGTCGCGCATCGCATCATGATCCGTGCCTAGCTTTGCTTCTGGTTCCGCCGCTTGCTCGGCCATCCCGGCTTGTCCACCTGGCGCGCGCGTCCCACGGCCAGCGTATCCTCGGCAACCGCCGTCGTAATCACGGAACCCGCCGCAATGTAGCTGCCTGCCCCAATTTCGACCGGCGCCACCAGCGTCGAATTGCTGCCCACAAACGAGCCTGACCGGATGTGCGTCTGGTGCTTCTTCATGCCGTCGTAGTTGCAGGTGATCGTTCCGGCGCCGATATTCACCTCTTCGCCAATCACGGCATCCCCCAGATAAGCCAAGTGCTGCGCCTTGCTTCCCGCGCCTAACTCGGTCTTCTTCAACTCGA
>CAYUZM010000832.1:0-3376 GCA_964449665.1 uncultured Solibacteraceae bacterium | reverse complement strand
GGGAGGTTTTCGGGGACGGTGAGGTGCGGGGCGAGGAGCGATTCCTGGTGCACCATGGCGATGCCCATGGCGGTGGCGTCGGCCGGGCAGGTGAAGCGGGCGGTCTGGTTTTGCCAGAGGAAGGAGCCGCCGTCGGCCTGATAGACGCCGGCGACGATCTTCATGAGCGTCGATTTGCCGGCGCCATTTTCGCCCATGAGCAAATGGACCTCGCCGGACTGTACGTTGAGATTGCCCGCGCGAAGGGCGGTGACGCCGCCGAAGCGCTTTTCAATCTGCTGAAGCTGGAGCAACATCCAAAACTGATTAGTGTACAGGAGGAGGGCTTGCCGAGGGGCTCGGCTCGCTCCAGTATCTTTACCAGTCAGCGGCTTGCATGTTTACCGGCCGGGTTTCGCGTGAATATCCGCCGGCAGCGCCGCCGTGCCGCGCGTACCAACCAGATCAGCCAGCGATGGTAAATGCGGAGACGGAACAGGAACCATTCCGGGACGAGCGGCGCCATGACGCGGACGGGTGGTTCAACTGCGTGCGTCCCATGCTCGAAAACTTGCCGCGAAAGCCATCCGCCTCAACCGAGACCGCTGGTTTGTACCTGAGAGTTTCCAGGCGAGGAAACTCACGACACCATGCCCGCAAAGGTTCCACAATGAATACCTGGTTGTCGGCACGGAAGTTCACCCATGCGTGTCCGGTACCATATCGTCCCGCGGATCCAGTAACAAAGCGTGCGCTGTACCCCAGACCTAAAAGCTGCCTCCACGTCCAGAGTGCGAAGTCGTCACAATCACCACGCCGGACTCGCTCGAAATCCTCCGGCCGCATCCAGTAGTCACGCACGCCAAACTGCTCCCGATCAGAAACGTAGCGGCAAGTCGACAGAAAGGCACGAATCTCCTCCAGGTCCCTGCAGACGACCTTCAGTGGTTGGCTAAGGAAGGACCCCATCGGGCGTCCTTCAAAGGAAATGTGCCGCTTCTTGCTCGGCCGCGATATGCGCCTGCCGTCGAAATCATAGAATCCTGGAAGGGCTTCCGCGATCACAATCTCCTCCAACCGCTGGTTGGGCGTCTGCCTGCTATAGATAACCGCAACTCGCCCTCAAATGAGATCGACATCAACGGGAGTGAGCTTCATACCAACTGCCGCCCAGCCGCATCTGAGGGTATTCGCGTAGTACGGGTGTATCAGGGAAGTTCGCCTTGGCTCTCAGGTGTAAACCCTGTAGGCGAGAGGCCGGAAGGGCTTTAGCATGGGAATCAAGGTAAGCCCATGCATACGGCAACAAAAGTACTAGTGGCAGCGGCCCTGATCTGGCTGATTCCTACCCAGTCAGCGGGGCAATCGATGGTGCAGTATGGAGTGGCCGTAGGCGCGGGAACGGTGGCCGGAACCGCAGCGGGAAAACAAGTAAGTAATGGGATCACGGCCATCTTTGGAAAATCTGCTTCGGCGTTGCAAAAAGCGGCCAGGCAGGGAGAGCCTCAGTCGGTTGAACTGACCGATGAGGAGGTGCGGGAGCTGAGGAAAAAGCAGGCTGCCGAAGCCGAGCGGGTGCGCCTTGAGAGGGAGGCAGCCGCTCGGGGTTATCGAACCCCTTCGAAGTCCTCGGCATCGATGGCGAGGACGGAGGAGACATCCGGTAACTGGATGCCGACGCCATTTTGGCTGAGAGGTAGTTCGATGCAGCGGCCTGCCGCTCCCGCATACCAACCTGTGACGGCAGCGAGAATGTCGGACATCGCGCCGGGTTCCAGCCGGTCGGAGGTGTTCGGAGAATTGGGGACGCCGGTGGCGCGGGTCGTGATTCCAGAGGGGAACACGATCAACGAGGTGCTGTATTACCAGGAGCGCGGGTACACGGTGGGAGCCGTGCGGCTGAGCGCGGGCGCCGTAACGGGCGTGGTTGTGAACGCGAATTGAGTGAGTAAGTGAGAGGAGCGGGCGCGCCCCGGGAATGAGGGCCTGGAGCGCGGCGCGAATCGTCGAAAGGAGAAGCTTCGTGCTTCTCCTTTTTTGTTTTGGGGCGCAGGGGGGAGGGCCGCGGCGCGCCTGTGGTATGGCATTTTGGGCTGGAATGGTATCGCACCATTGGATGTATGAAGAAGACGCTCCACATGGATGAGCATACGCTTCGCGAGGCGAGAGAGGCGTGCGGCGCGGCGACCGACACAGAGACTCTGCGGTTAGGTCTGGACATGCTGATCCGGCAGGCGGCATACCAAAGGCTGCGGCGATTGCGAGGCACCGAGAAGGGCGTTGTGGAGATACCCAGGCGGAGGGCTCAGATGCCGTCGAAGATTCCGGCTGGACGATGATCCTCGTCGATACTTCGGTGTGGATCCTGTTCCTGGCCGGGCGGGCGCCATTTGTAATGGAACTGGATCGCCTGCTGGACGAGGGGGAAGCGGCGGCGCACGATCTGATTCACGGCGAGTTGATGATTGGAGGCCGGAGGGGGGTGAGCTACTCAGGCACTATGGCATGAGGCACCGCAGCGCCGCGGTGCCTCATGTGCAAGTAGTCGGGTTCGTCCAGGCGCACAAGCTATATGGCAGGGGAATTGGTTGGGTTGACGCGCATCTGCTCGCATCAGCGCGTGTGGCGCGGATACGACTGTGGACGGCCGACGATCGGTTGGCCGCGGTAGCGAGTGACTTGGGAGTTGGCTACTCGGTTCGTCCGGCATAGGCGGGCGGGCCGTGCCAAGAGACGCCAGTCTACATCGGCGGTTCGTCGTCGGCGATGTCATCCACGCGGTTTTCGAACTTTGTGTATTCGTGGAGAAACACCAGCGGGATTTTGCCGATGGGGCCGTTGCGCTGTTTGGCGATGATGACTTCGGCGAGGCCCTTCAAGTCCTCCCGGTCGCGCTTGTAATACTCGGGACGGTAAACGAACATCACGAGGTCGGCGTCCTGTTCGATGGCGCCGGATTCGCGCAGGTCGCTCATGATGGGGATGGGTTCGCCCTGGCGCTGCTCGGTGGCGCGGCTGAGCTGGGAAAGCACGAGCATGGGCACGCGCAGTTCCTTGGCGAGGAGCTTCAGGCCGCGGGACATCGCGCTCACTTCCTGGTTGCGGTTCTCGACGCGGCCGCGGGCGCTCATCAATTGCAGATAGTCGATGACGACCAGCGAGAGGCCATGCTCTGCTTTCAGGCGGCGAAGCTTGGCGTGGATGTCCATGAGGTTCACGCCGGGCGTGTCGTCGATGTAGAGCGGAGCTTCGGCAAGTTCACTGGCGGCCTGCATCAGGCGGCGGCGCTCGTCCGCATTGAGATAGCCAAGGCGGTACTTCTGCTGATCGACGCGCGCGGCCGAACAGATGAGACGCGTGAGCAGCAGTTCGCGCGACATTTCGAGCGAGAAGACGG
>CAYUZM010000831.1:0-3380 GCA_964449665.1 uncultured Solibacteraceae bacterium | reverse complement strand
GGTCAAATCGAATGAAAGTGCGAGTGCGGGTTGTTCTGACATGCCAATGGATAGATCGGTCTACTGCACGCAATGGGCCAGTAGTCCCTCTTATATTTCAGGATGGCATAAAGCGGCAGGCGGTTACTGGTAGAATCGCGGCCATGCCGTATCCCATCGGTCGAAGAGAGCTTCTGGCGCTAGGCGGCGCGGCGCTGGGAGCCGCAATTTCGCTGACGGGGTGCGCGGAACCGACGGCGTCCGCGCCAGGGCGAAAGAAGGGCGGCGATTGGGCGGCGGCGATGGGCGAGATGGAGAAGCGGATTCCTGCGGCGATGGAGGAATTCAAAGTTCCCGGGCTCTCCATGGTGGTGATTCAAGAAGCCAAAGTGGTGTGGAACAAAGTTTTTGGCGTGAAGGACCGCGAGTCAAACACCCCGGTCGACGCGGCCACGATGTTCGAAGCGGCCTCGATGAGCAAACCCGTTTTCGCGTACGCCGTGATGAAGCTGGCGGAGAAAGGCGCGCTCGACCTGGACGCTCCGCTGACGCGGTACACGCCCGAGAAGTTTGTCCAGGGCGACGCCCGGTTGGATCAAATCACCGCCCGGCGGGTTCTTTCACACACCTCCGGATTTCAGAATTGGCGCTCCGAAAAGACACCGTTGAAGATCCAGTTCCCCCCGGGCGAACGTTGGGAGTACTCGGGCGAAGGGTATAGCTATCTGCAATCGGTTGTCGCACGCCTGACCCGCCAGCCGATCGAGCCCTACATGGCAGCGAATCTCTTCACCCCGTTCGGCATGACCTCAAGCGGCTATGCGTGGACGAGGGAGTTCGCGCAGCGCATGGCAAGGCCGCACGGCACGGCCGGCAATCCGAAGGAGAACAAGAAGTCCACCGCCGCCGACGTGGCCCGCTACGGCTCCTCGGGCGCGCTGCTCTCCACCCCCGGCGACTACGCGAAGTTTCTCCTCGAAGTCATCGACCCCAAGCCTGCCGACGCCTACCGCCTGAACGCCGCCAGCCTGAAGGAGATGCTGCGGCCCCAAGTGAAGGTGTCGGCTTATCTGTTCCCCTGCTCGTGGGCGCTCGGCTGGCAGGTGCGCCACAGCGAAGGCGGCGACGTCATCCTACACGGAGGCGACAACGAGGGTTTCCATTCCATGTGCGGAGCCTCGGTCGAGCGCAAGTCGGGCTTTGTCGTGATGACCAACGGCGAGGATGGATGGCAGTTGATTCAGCGCCGGCTGGTGGAAGATCTGGTGGCGCGGGTTCTGTGACAAAACTCTTGACCGCTTAAGTCTATTTATATAGACTTAAGACCATGACGCGTGTCCGCCGTCCCTCGCCGCAAACGACCGCCGTGTTGCTCTCGCTCGCCGAAGATCGCACCGCGTGGAGCTACGGCTATGAGCTATGCCAGCGTACGGGGCTCAAACCCGGCACGATGTACCCGATTCTGATGCAGTTGGCCGACCGCGGCTTCCTGGAAACCGGGTGGGAGACCGGTCCGCCGCCGGGTAGACCGCCGCGCCATCTATACCGGCTCACCGGCGCCGGTTTTCAAATGGCCGCCGAACTCGCGGACGCCGAACGCAACGCCGCAAGGCCCATGCGCGCGCGGTTGCGCACGGAGGGAGTGTGATGGAACCCAAGCCTCATGTGGATGCGCCCGAGCGCCTGCTGCGCGTCGCCGTTCGTCTGCTTCCCCGCGACCGGAGTGAGTGGGGCGCGGCGATGGCAGCCGAGTTGGCCCAACTGCAATCGCCCTCCGAACGCTGGAGCTTCGCCCTGGGCTGCGCGCGCGTGGCGCTCTCGCCCGTGCACCCCGCGGCGGCGGCATTCCTGGGCATTGTGCTGACGGTACCCTTTGCCAGCTTTCTTTCGATCGCCTACTTCGGCATCGAGCCGTTGGAAGGCTACCTCAGAGCGTGGGTTGCGGCCACGGATGAGCCACGCCAGCGCGTCTCCGGACTGATGGCGATTCTCGCCTCGTTCCTCCTGCTGCCCGTCGGGTCGTTCGTCGCCCTGACGCCCGCCGTGCGAGGATTCCGAATCGGGAACCGGCTTCAAACCTATCCGCTCAATCTGTCCGTGGGAATCGCGATCATGGGCTGTTTCCTGCTGCTGCTCGGCGGTTTCGTGATCGACCAGTTGCCTTGCTGGCAGGGCGTTCCGAACTGCGACTGAGCGGCGATGGCCCGGCGATTGCAGTCACCCGTCCAGGAAAGGAGGGATGCCATGAAATATGGAATCGCCTGGCTGCTGGGAGTGCCCACAAGCCTGATTTTGCTGTGGTTTGTGCTTAACCAGGTGGGCTGCTGACGGCGCCGCTCACCGTGTAGGAACGTCTGGGCGGCATCTCTTACCGGGCACTGCGGAAGGTGAGGTTGAACCGCACGGGGCCAACCAGCGGATGCTCGGCCGGCTTGAGCGGCATGACGCCGTGGTAGCGGAGCCGGTCGGGCCCGCCCCAGACGACGACGTCTCCATGGACGAGTGCAATGCGCCTCGTCCGGTCCTTGCGATCGAGTCCGCCGAACAGGAATACGGCCGGAATGCCCAGCGAGACAGAGACGATGGGCTGCGAAAAGTCCTCCTCGTCGGCGTCGCGATGAAGGGAGAGCTTGGCGCCCGGTTCGTAGCGGTTAATGAGACAGGCATCGGGCGAAAAGGCCGGGAACCCGGCTTCGGCCGCCGCGCGGAGCGCCAGCGCGAGGAACGCCTCGGGCATCTCCGGCCACGGCTTACCATGCTCGGGATCGGTGGGCGAGTAGCGGTAACCGCTGCGGTCCGAAACCCAGCCCAGGTGGCCGCAATTGGTCATCGCTACGGACATGCGGTAGCCGCCCGGCGTGATGAGGTGCCGGAAGGGCGACCGCGCGGCGACGGACTCGACGCCCGCGATCAACTCGCGATCATGAGGCGTTGCGAACTGGCGCAGCACGCACGCGCCGGAGGCGAGTTGCTCGCGCGCGGGATCGTCGAGCGGGGCGAACAGATCGAGGTTCATTGCGCGTCGTGAAAGATGATACCGAGAGTGTGCCTGCGTCCGCCGCGCACCAGGCTCACGCCGTGCCGCATGTTCACGCGATAGACGCCGCGCGTGCCTTGCACCGGACGGTGATGGACGGCGAACAATAGGGCGTCGCCCTGCCGCAGCGGCACAACCGTGGCCCGCGATTGCATGCGCGGGCGCTGTTCGGTGACGACGAACTCGCCTCCGCTGAAGTCCGTGCCGGGAGCGGAGAGCAGGACGGCCAATTGCAGCGGGAAGACGTTTTCGCCATAGAGATCCTGGTGCAGGCAGTTGTAATCGCCTGTGCCGTACTGGAGCAGCAGCGGCGTTGGCCTGGTCTGTCCGGCCCCGTGGCAGCCCGCCAGGAAATCCGAGGGCG
>CAYUZM010000830.1:386-3395 GCA_964449665.1 uncultured Solibacteraceae bacterium | reverse complement strand
GGGTCGTTGCTGCTCGGCACGGACTTTGCCCTCCGGCCCGCAAACCGCCCCGCGCAGTTACGTCCGGTGGAAGCGCTACGTTACGAATAGGAGTTCTTCATGCGCCTGTATGCCCTGTTGTTGCTTCCGTGTTGTGTCTTGCCGGGGGAGGTGCACGATCTCTCTCTGCGCCAGGCGGCCGCGCGGGCGCTGGCTCAAAATCCCGATGTGTTGATGGCCCGGCTGGACGAGCAAAAGGCCGCGCAACAGGTGCGCGTCGCCCGCGACCCCTTCATCCCCAAGGTGTACGCCGGCTCCGGACTCGCGTATTCGTACGGATTTCCCATGAGCATCGAAGGCTCGGCTCCGAGCGTCGTGCAGGCCCGCGCGGTGTCGAGCGTCTTCAACCGCTCCAAAACCCATGCGCTGGAACAGTCGAAAGAACAGGCGCGTGGGATGGCGTTCGTCACGCAGTCGCGCGGTGAGGATGCCGTCCTGCGGACGATCGAGCTGTGGCTCGATGCCGAGCATGCGGCGCGTTCGGCCGAAGCGGCCGCGGCGCAGGTGGAGACGGCGCGGAAGTTGGAGGTGATCGCGCGGAACCGCGTGGAAGGCGGAGCGGAACTGCCCATCGAGGCGCGCAGGGCGGTGCTCGAAACGGCCAAGGCCCGGCAACGCGCACAAGGATTTGAGGCGGACCGCGAATTGCTCGAAGCCACGCTCGCCAACGTGCTGGGTTATGCGCCGGGGGACCGCGTGCGTCCCGTGCCGGGCGAGCGGCCGTTGCCCGATGTGCCGTCAAGCGAGGAAGCGGCACGCGACGCCGCTTGGAAGCAGAGCAAAGAGTTGCGGAAGCTCGAGTCCGATCTCGCGGCCAGCGAATGGGACGCCCGTGCGGCGCGTGCCGCACGCCTGCCCACGCTCGACCTCGTCGCCCAATACGGCCTGTTCGCGAAGTTCAATAACTATAACGAGTACTTCAACCGCTTCCAACGCAACAACGCGCAGTTGGGCGTGAGCATCACGATGCCGCTATTCCTGGGGCCCGCCGCACAATCGCAGGCCACGCAGGCAACCCTGCAGGCCACCCGCCTGCGCACGCAGATCCAGGCCGCGCGAAGCCGGATCGCGCTGGGCGTGGACGAGGATTTTCTCCTCCTGCGCCGGGCGCAAACGGCGGTCGAGGTGAGCCGGTTGGATCTGGATGTAGCGCGCGAATCGCTCTCCGTCTTGCTGAAGCGGCACGAGATGGGCGAGGGTTCGCTCGCCGAAGTGGAGGCCGCGCGGCGCCTGGAGTCCGAGAAGTGGCTGGCTTGGCTGGGCGCGCAGCATCAGATTGAGCGGGCACGGTTTGCGCTCCTGCACCGGACAGGAGCCCTGTTGGCGGCCGTGCAGTAGGACTACCGGCGCTAGACCCCGAGGCAGTGCCATATGATACTGATAAATAATGTCGCACCAGATCACGATCACCGTAAGCGATGAGGTCTATCAGGGCCTGCAGAGCGTAGCCGGCGGCCGCACGATCAGTGAGGTAATTGAAGAACTGGCGCGACCGGTCATCGCCGAGTCGGAGCTCGATGGCTCCTACCGGGAGATGAGCCTCGACGCAAACCGTGAACGGGAAGCATCTGAGTGGATCGAAGGCGTAGTCCAGGATTCACTTCCGGGTGGCTCAATTGCTCCGCGGCGAAGTGTGGTGGGTCAACTTCGATCCGTCGCTTGGCGGAGAGATGCAGAAGACCCGGCCTGCGGTGATAGTCAGCAACAACGCTTCCAACCGCGCGCTGAATCGTTTGCAGGTCGTACCGATTACAAGCCGGACCGGACGGGTTTATCCATGCGAGGCGATTGTTCTTCTCAATAACGAAGTGCGAAAAGCAATGGCGGATCAGATCGCGACGGTAAGCAAGCTCCGGCTTGGTGCAAGGCTTGGGGTCCTGTCCGAATCCGATTTGCGCCTGGTTGAGAACGCGATTCGAGTTCAGCTCGGGCAAGGCGCCGCTGGGTCTTAGCTGAAACGGCGACGATCTCAACGCCCTGGAGTCGAGTGACGGGACAGCAACTCGCTATGCCGCTGAGAGTGCCTCTTCCATAGCGGCCCGAACTCGTACTCGACGTGCGGCTTCGCCCAACGCCTCTGCGAATGCAACCCGGAGATCTCCTTCCAGTCGGAGTGCCTCGTCGCCAAGTTTGTGCAGCCCCTCCTCGGTGAATTCAAGTTGCTTTTCCGGATGGCTAACTTCCCAGGTCCCGTCATTCCATTTGACGTGGAAATGCACATGAGCATTTCGCTTGATCCGATATTGCTTGAGCTGAGCGATCAACGTGGCGAGATAGCGATGCTTATCCGCGAATGCTTCCTTCGTCGCCGCACTTAGCAGCACCAAGAGGGAATCTTCGAGCTCCTCCTGCTGGCGTCCCAGGCTTGCTTTGGCGCGCCGCTCCAATGCCTCGCGCACCTGGTCGAAGTGCATACACTCGCGGTATTTTTCTTTGAACATCGTCTCCAGATGATTGTTCATGAGCAGAAACCAGCCGAGCTCTGAGAGGTTCGGCCGTAGCTCAGGTTGCATCATTGCCATGCCCCCAGCCTCGCACGCTACTGCACCGCAATCGTCACCGTGTTGCTGAACTGATTGCCGGTGAGCAACTGGAGCGCAACCTCATTGCCCGTGGGCGCATTATTCGGCACCTGCAGGTTCACCTGGAACAACCCCACGAATCCGGGAACGAGCCCCGAGAAGTGAACGGTTCCGAACTGGCCGCCGACGGTGGCGATCATGTTGGTGGCCAGTGTCGCCAGCGGGCCTCCTGGCGACGCCTCACCGGAGGCGGGCTGGTTGGCGGTCGGCCCAAGTCCTGTTGCGTAGACCACCAGCACTTCGCCTCGCGCGGCGGGATGGGCGGACGTTACCAGCGAACCGTCTGAGCCGTGCGTGACAATGCCCGCCGTCGAAGGAGCGATCGTGAAGATGCCGGGGCCCGCCGAGGCAAACGTGGTGACAATGGTGTTGCTGGCCGCGCCGCCAT
>CAYUZM010000830.1:0-376 GCA_964449665.1 uncultured Solibacteraceae bacterium | reverse complement strand
CGCACGTTGACCGCAGTGTTCCCGCGTAACTCCCACGGGGCCTGGGCATTGATCTGGCCGGGCGAAACAAACACCAGCGGCGCCGGGCGTCCGTTCATCAGCACCTGCGCGCCGCCCATCGTTGTCGGAAGCGGCAGGCTTGCCGCGCTCGCCGTCGAAGCGCTGAGGTTGGTTCCGAAGATCGTCACCAGGCTGCCCGGAGCGATCGGCGCGGGCGCCGGCGCGAACGACGCCGCGTTCACCATGCCGCCGTTGGCAAGACGGGGCGCGGTGGCCGAAGGACTGGCCGCGTTGACCGTCAACGTCACGGAAACCACCAGCGGAATGTTCTGCGCGCCATTGGGCGTGACGGTGACCGTGCCATCATAGACTCCCC
>CAYUZM010000829.1:0-3411 GCA_964449665.1 uncultured Solibacteraceae bacterium | reverse complement strand
ACGCCGATGAAGGAGCAGCCGACAGGTTCTGCATTCTCTACCCGAAGGGATCCTACGTCCCCCGGTTTGAGCTGCAGGAGAGTACGGAACTCGGCAGGGTCAGCACTGAAAGCCGCCTTGGCAACACTATCGCCGTCTTACCCTTCGCGAACCTCGGTGGGGGCGACGAGGGCCAGTTCTTTAGTGATGGACTCACGGAGGAGTTGATTATCGCGTTCGGGCGGGTTCCCGCCTTGCGCGTCGTCGCCCGAAGCTCCTGCTTTCAGTTCCAGGGGAAGGCGGTTGACGTCCGCGAGGCGGGTCGTCTCCTCAGTGCGGAGTGGGTTCTGGACGGCAGTGTCCGCTCTTTGCACGGGCGGGTGCGTATCACGGCGCAGCTGATTGAAGTCGCTACTGGCCTACACCTCTGGTCCGATGTCTTCGACCGCCAAGCAGACGATCTGCTGGTCATTCAAAATGAGCTCGCGTATGCGATTCTCGATGCCCTGAAGCTCCCCGGTGCGCACATGGTTGCCGTTCCGGACGAACCGGAGACGCACTTGTTAGTTGTTCAAGCGCGCCATTTCTGGAGGAGATACTCGGTTGCGGACGCGGAGCGCAGTTGTGCGCTCTACGAACGCGCCCTGGCAAGGAGCCCGCGCTGTGCGAGGGCCTGGGCCGGTCTTTCCGCGTCGCTGAATTTTCTTGCTCACCGTGGTTCTGGTTCTTTATCAAATGCCACCCGCGCCCGAAATACTGTCGAGAAGGCGATTGAGATCGATCCGGATTTGGCGGAGGCACACGCCGTCAATGCGCTGCTGCTCGGTTTCAACGACCGCAACTGGACGGACGCCGAGCGCAGCCTACGCAGAGCGGTGGAATTGGCTCCTTGCGATGCGGGCATTCTACAGGCTGCCGCGGTGTGTCTGATGCCGATCGGCAAATTTCAGGATTCCTTCGCCTTTCTGCGACGCGCCGCCGAACTCGATCCCCTCGCCTGCACCATTCAGATGGACATGGGCATCCTGTTCCGCCTTCAGGGGCGCAGCGAAGAGGCCATTGCGCAGTGCCGGGTGGCACTCGATCTTGACCCGAATCATCGGGAAGCGGAGTGGCAACTCGGACTTGCGCTGCAGCAGGCGCGAAGGTTTGCTGAGGCTCTGGCCTGTTTCGCCAGGGCAGCAGGCCGAACCGGGGAGGAACCGCCAACATTCGGTACGATTGGCAACTGCTACGTCGAGTACGGTCGCAAGGATGTTGCCGTCGAGATGTTACGCAAACTGGAGTCGGCTCAGGATCAGGATGCCGCGACAATCCTCCATGGACGAGCGCTGATCCACGCTGCGCTGTCCCAGCCAGAAGAGGCGCTGGCGTGCCTTGAGCGATGCGCCCAGTTGCGCTCTTCCCGTCTGGTTCTGCTGCCTTACGACTGGCGCTTCGCCGGACTTGCCGAAAACCGACGCTTTCAAGTTCTCCTGAAAGATCTTGGCTTTCCCGGCTGCTAACCTCTGGCAAGCCCCCTGCTAGCTCCCTGGAATCCGGCGTTCCACAGTATTCTGACTGGGACGGACTGGCACACCGGATATATACGATGCGGTCCTGCGAAGGAGAGCAATGTACGATGCAATCGTCGTCGGCGCGCGTGTAGCAGGCGCATCAACCGCGTTACTACTGGCTCGGCAGGGGTACCAGACGCTGCTGCTCGATCGCGCTGCTTTTCCGAGCGACACACTTTCGACTCACCTGATCCAAAGCTCGGGAGTAGCGTTGCTCGCCAAGTGGGGACTACTTGACCGGCTACGCGCAACTGGGTGCCCGGCGTTCACTCACCATCGGCTCGACTTCGGGGCATTTACGATTGAAGGCTCACCCGTGCCCACCGAGGGAGGACTCAACGAGTTCTATGCGCCGCGCCGCACGGTGCTGGACAAGTTGCTGATTGATGTCGCAATCGAGTCCGGAGTCGAGTTTAGGGATCAATGCGCCGTGGAGCAGATTCTGCACACCGGCAGCAAAGTCACAGGGATTCAGGCGAGGTGCCGCGGGGCGCGGTTCGAGGAGCGTGCTCGCATCACCATTGGCGCTGACGGAAAGCACTCCCAGGTTGCAAAGCTCGTCGCAGCCGCGGAGTACGACCGAATCCCTACGATCAGCTGCGCTTACTATTGCTATTGGTCGGGGATCGCAGTGAAGGGATTAGAGGCGTACCTCCGGGACGGCTACACCTTCCTGCTTGCGCCGACGCACGAAGGTCTGACGGTCGTTGCCATCATCGCGCCTGTTGCAGAATTCCCGAGGATACGGCTGGATATTGACCGCGCGTTCCGGCAATACCTTGACACGATCGAGGGTATGCCAGCCCGCTTCGCTGGCGCGGAGAGACAGACCCAGTACTTCGGAACCGCTGACCAGCCAAACTTCTACCGGTGCCCATATGGTGAGGGTTGGGCCTTGGTCGGCGATGCCGGTTACCACAAAGATCCCTGTACAGCCCAAGGCATCACCGACGCGTTCCATCAAGCTGAGCTATTGGCCGGCGCTATTCACAGCGGCTTTGCCGGGTGCCAGCTACTGGAACAGTGTCTCCGGGAATATGAAGAGGAGCGCAACTCATCCACTCGAGCGCGCTATCAATTGGCGTGCCAAATGGCTACACAGGAACCACCTCCGCCGGATCTTCACCAGCTTCTCGCAGCGCTCCCCGGCAATCAGCGTCAGACCAGTCGCTTCCTGGGAATCTTTGCCGGAACAATGCGATGTGAAGATTTCTTCTCTCCGGAGAACGTGTATGACATTCTCAATTCGCGGGTGGCAGTTGCACCCTGAGCTTACCGCGATCGGACTAGCCGCTGTTCCGGAAGAGGTCTCGTACCAGCTTGTGTGTCAGACCGGTCACCAGCGTATGACGCGACGGACGAAAGTTGAAGCGTAAACAGAGCAGGGCCGCACAACGGCTGGGATCGGTTTTGTAAAATGCTCCGCGCAGTTCGCCCTGAAGTTAGCGACACGCAGATGTGCGTGATGCACAGCGAGAGCCGACAGGTCATAGACCCCTCGGAGGTGGACCAACGGATGCATTCGAAGGTTCGGCCTGATGAGTCCGGCTTCTGGAAAACGGGATACCCCGAACCCTCACTGAGCTGGCGACCCGCGCAGGCCTTGTACTAAGGATCGCTCCAATACAAAAGTGCAGCAGCCTGCTGCATTGGTTGGACGACTGCAATTGTGTGCAAACCTACTTGCACAATTGAGTCCGTCCTTAAACCCAGAACGGAGTGTTTCAATCCGAGCAGGAATTTCCAGGTTCCGCCCTGCCGGGCTCTCGCCCCGATCACCCCGGCATGGATTCGAACCGGAATTTCAATAACATAGCCGCAGGTCTCAACGCCAAGCCCCTTATTTCCAAAAACCAAAATCTGGTGGCCCCCGGCC
>CAYUZM010000828.1:0-3420 GCA_964449665.1 uncultured Solibacteraceae bacterium | reverse complement strand
TGCCGTCGAAGGTGAAATACGAATTTGCCAAGACGAAGGTGATGGGAGTCGCCTCAGGTGTCGCCACGCCGAAGGCGGTATCGGGTGATTAAGCGCCTGCCGCGCGTACTGCTGCTTTTGGTTACCGGCTACCTGTGTATCGCCCAGGTGTCGAGCGACTTCCTGCCGCCTGAAGTCCGCCGCGTGGGCATGCGCCTTGCCTGCCTCTGCGGCGCTTGCAAGAACTCCGTGGGCGATTGCCCCATGATCGGCTGCCACTATTCGGCCCCGGCGCGAACGCGCATCGCCGAGATGCAAAAGTCGGGCATGAACGACGACGCCATCGTCGCCGTCTTTGTGAAGGAACAGGGCCTGAAGGCGCTCGTCGTCCCCCCCGCCGAAGGTTTCAATCTGCTCGCCTGGTGGATGCCCGTGGCCGCCATCGTGCTCGGACTCATCGCCATCTACGCGTGGATCACACGCATGAAGAAACCCGTGGCCGGCGTGCCGGAACTCGATCCCGCGGTCCTCGACAAATATCGCGACTCGATCGACCGCGACCTCGCCAAACTCGAATAATGCCGCTCACCATCGCCGCTGTTGCCCTCGTCCTGGCCGCCGTCGCCTTCATACTCTTCATCCGGCCCTCCGACCTGCCGGAGCCCGAGCCCGAATCGCCCACCCGCTATCTCGAAGAACGCAAGGCGCGAATCTACGAGAATCTGCGCGACCTCCAGTTCGAATACCGCCTCGGCAAACTCGGCGACGAAGATTACCAGCGGACCAAGCTCGACCTGCAAAAGGAGCTGGCGCAGACGCTCGCCGAAATCGAGCAGGCGTCGCAGGGAGGAAAGTCATGAGGCTCGCTCTCGGCGCGCTCTTCGCGGCCGCCGCGCTGCAGGCGGCCGTCGATGGAACGGTCATGAACGGTACCACGGGCAAGCCGCAGGCCGGAGCCACGGTGACGCTGTTCAAGCTCGATCAAAACGGACCCAACGCTCTGGATACCATCAAGGCCGGCGCGAACGGCGCTTTTAAGTTCTCTCAGGAAGTGCAGGGTCCGCACCTGCTGCAAGCCGTGCACGAAGGCATGGTGTTCAACCGCATGCTCCCGCCCGGACAGCCCACCACAGGGCTTTCCATGGCGGTGTACAACGCCACCACCAACGGCTCCGCGGCGAAGGTCGGCACGCACATGATTCTGCTCGAACCCAACAGCTCAGAACTGAGCGTGAACGAGAGCATCATTTTTCAGAACGAAGGCAATACCGCCTACTACGACACTGCGCGCGGAACCCTGCGCGTGGCGCTTCCCGACGCGGCCGGCGGCAAGGCGCGCGTCATGGTGTCGGGACCGGCTTCGATGCCCATTGAGCGCGTGCTCGAAAAGACGAAGACCGCCGGCGTCTACACCGTCGACTTTCCCGTCAAGCCCGGCGAAACGCGCTTCGACCTCACCTATTCCATGCCGCTGGTCTCGCCCGGCAAGTTTGATGGCAAGGTGCTGCACGAAGGCCCCGTGCGCGTCGTCGCCCCCAAAGGCGTGACCCTCACCGGCGACGTGAAGCAGTTGGGCACCGAGCCACAAACCCAGGCGGGCGTGTTCGAAGTGACGGCCAAAGCCTTCTCCATCGGCATCGAAGGAACCGGCTCGTTGCGCGCGGGCGCGCCCGGTGGCGGCGAGCAGGCGGAAGAGGATGGCGGCGCGGGCTTGCAGCAGATCCGTCCCAAACTCTACGTCCGCTTCAACGAAATTCTCGCCCTCTCCATCGTCGCGCTCGTGATCGGGTTCATTCTGCTATATCGCAAAGGAGCCGCGAAGGCATGAGCCAGGCCGCTCTTGACGTACGAGCGGTTTGGAAATACTTCGGCGACTTTCCCGCCTTGCGCGCTGTTACGCTTGGCGTCGCGCGTGGCGAATGCCTGGCCATGCTCGGCCGCAACGGCGCCGGCAAAACGACGCTCCTCAAAATCCTCGCCGGCCTCTCCATCGCCTCGCAAGGCGAAGTCAGCGTCTTCGGAGAAGCCGGCCGCACGGAGGCCGCGCGCCGCAAAACGGGCGTGCTCGGCCACGGGATCGGTATCTACGACGAGCTGACGGCGCGCGAAAACCTGGAGTTGTTCGGCAACATCTACAGCCTGCCCGATGCAAAGCGCACGGCCATGGAGTGGCTCGAACGCGTCGACCTGAAACACGTCGCCGATGCACGCGCCCGCGAATTCTCACGCGGCATGCGCCAGCGCCTCGCCGTCGCCCGCGCGTTCCTGCACGAACCCGAACTTCTCCTGCTCGACGAGCCCTTCACCGCGCTCGACGACCGCTCCATCGCTCTTCTCCAGCGCCTGCTTGCCGCACGCCTCGCCGCCGGGGCCACCGTCATCATGTCAACGCACCAGTTGCGCGAAGCCATGGAACTCGCCACGCACTGGGCCTTGCTCGTGCGCGGCAACCTGGTTCATAAAGGCGAGCGGACGCCGGAAATCCTCAGCGATCCCACATGGGTCTACCGCCATTACGGAGAGGACTCCTGATGCACCAGGTGCTCACCATCGCCTGGAAGGACCTGCGCAGCGAGTTGCGCACGAAAGAGTCCATCAACGCGGCCGCCGCGTTCTCGATGGTGATCCTCGTCCTGTTCAGCTTCGTGCTCGACATTGCCGGCGACGCGCGCGAGTTCGGCGGCGGGCTCCTCTGGCTCGTCTTCGCCTTCGCCGGAGCGCTCGTGTTGAACCGCAGCTTTGCCCGCGAACAACCCAACGATTGCCTCGACGCGCTGGTGGCCTCGCCCCTGCCCGGCTGGGCGCTGTTCCTCGGCAAATCCATCGCCAACTTCGCACTGCTCTTCATCGTCGAAGCCGTCGCGCTGCCCGTGTTCGGCGTGCTGTTCAACGCAAACTGGCTTCAATTCCCCGCGTGGACGCTTCTCGTATGCGCGCTCGCCACCTGGGGCATGACCGTCATCGGCACCATGTTCAGCGCGCTGACGGTCAATCTTCGTCTGCGCGAGTTGATGCTTCCGGTCCTGGTCTACCCGATGCTGATTCCCGTCCTGATGGCCGCCATGCAACTCACCACAGCGCTCCTCTCCGGCACGGGTATAACAGGCGACGATTGGGTTTGGGTGAAGCTGCTGATAGGCTTTGATATCATCTCCACCTCGCTTTCCTTGGCGCTCATCGACGTGGTTCTGGTGAGCTAGGAGTACGGTCATGAAAAACAAAATACTCATGGGATTGGCGCTTGCGAGCGGCTTGTACCTGGTGCGCAACCTCTACATCATCCTGCTGCAATTGCCCGATGAAGCCGCCCAGGGCGCAATCTACCGCATCATGTATTTCCACGTGCCCGGTTGGATCACGTCGTTCTCGGCCTACTTCCTCGCCGCCGTCGCCAGCGTCTACTACCTCATAAAGCGCGATCAGCGGGCAGACGAGTATGCC
>CAYUZM010000827.1:0-3424 GCA_964449665.1 uncultured Solibacteraceae bacterium | reverse complement strand
ACGTCTGACGACGTCGCGGTACGTTCGGGCGCTGTCCCGTGCGGCAGCCGAGACGAGATCGGCGGCCGACTGGGCGTAGGAATCGAGACTGGACTTGATGCTCTCGATCGAGGAACGCAACTCGGGCCGGAGCGCCAACTGCCGGTTGGCGGCAAAGGATCGATTCAGGATCGCCGTGTGTTCGGCGAGGTCCTTGTCGATGGCTTGCCTGGCCTCGGGCGTGGCGGCGAGCAGGGCGGCAAAGACGTCGGCGCGAAGAGCGTCATGCATCATATCGGCGGCCATTTGATGGCGCAGGGCGAGGCCGGTAACGGCGACGGCGCTCTTTTGAGGATCGGCCTGCTCCAGCGTCCAGAAAAAGAGGCTGCTGAGCAGGAGAAGCGGCACGACGGCGGCGGCGCTCAAAAGGACAAGTTTGTGCTTAACGGAGAGATTCATTTCGACTGTTCCTAGGTTGCGGGTGAGTGGTGGGCTGATCGGCTGGGTGGATGGCAAGCTTACCGGCCGAATAGGTGTGACGGTTGGCGGATCGAAAGGCCGAAGCCGAAGAACCAGTCGGGGCCGGCGGCGGTGATGCGGCGTCCTGCGCGCACATCCACCCGCGCATTCGGGCCCAGTGAGTGGGTGACGCCAGAGTTGGCGATCCAGGCGTTCGACCCCTCCTCGTCCCAAGGAGTGAAGCCGAAAACCTCCCAGTAGCCGCCAAAGCCGTAGGGAAGGGAATGGCCGGCGCTCCAACTGTAGCTCTCCTGAATCAGACGGCCGCTGGGGGTGGAAAGCGCGGCGGCGTTGACATTGCCGGCGATGGAAAATCCGGCCGGGAGGTCCTTGGAATAGGCCGCTTTAATCGACGGGTCGTAACCAAGGCTGGAGAAGTGGCGGCTGCCCGTGGGCAGAGTCAGCGCGGGGATCAAGGAGAAACTTGGCAGGAACCGGCCCTCTTCACGGAGCTTGATTTTGGCTCCGAAATCGACGTCGGAGAGTCCGCGTGCGCGACGCGTGCGCAAGGCGCGCTCGACCAGCAGGCCGTCACCGGAAAACCGTAGTTCAAACCGCTTGCCGATGCCGGTGCGCACGAGCAGTTCCGGACCGGAAAAGTGCAGCGCACCGGCTTCGCGGTCGAGTGTCATGCCGTATTCGAACTGGAACACTCCGTTGCCCACCACTTGTGAGGATTCGGTGAAGTCGGGCCGGTCCGTGATGAGTTCGCCAAGAGCCGCGCCGGCGGGCTCGGCGATGGATTGCGCGAGGGCAGGCGCAATCGTGAGTACAAGAGTGGACAGAGCGCGGGCAGTCTTCGCCCCGAAAGTAAGCATGAATTTCCTTTGAATGTTTTTGTCCGGTGGGACCCAGTTGGAATTCATATCGGAGACGATAGTCTGATTCGGGCCCTAGATTGCCGGGCGATTCGGATGGGTTGGCGTGCGAAAATAACTGACTGTGAGCAGGGTTACTTACCTTTTCCCCGGACAGGGGTCCCAATTTGCCGGCATGGGGAAATCGCTGGCGGAGGCGTATCCGGAAGCGCGCGCGGTGTTTGCCGAAGCCGATCAGGCGTTGGGATTTTCGCTCTCCAGCCTTTGTTTTGAAGGGCCGGAAGAGGAGTTGAAGAAGACGGAGAATACGCAGCCGGCCATTCTCACGGTGAGCGTGGCGGCCTGGCACGTGCTGCAGGCGCGCGGGGAGAGCGCGAGCTTCGTCGCCGGTCATAGCTTAGGCGAATATTCGGCGGTTGTCGCGGCGGGCGGGCTGGCGTTTGCAGACGCCGTCCGCCTGGTGCGCAAACGCGGCCAGTTTATGCAGGAAGCGGTGCCGCAAGGCGTCGGTGCCATGGCGGCATTGCTCAAATTGCCTGCGGAGAGGCTGGACGGCATTTTGGCGAAGGCGGCGCAAGGTGAGGTGGTCAGCGCGGCAAACTTGAACTCGCCGGATCAGGTCGTGATTGCGGGCCATGCCGGAGCCGTGGAACGCGCGATGGAACTGGCAAAGGCCGCCGGGGCCAAGCGCGCCGTTCCGCTGGCGGTTAGCGCTCCGTTTCACTGCGCGCCCATGAAACCGGCGCAGGACCCCATGCGAGCGGAAATGGAAACCGTTGAGTTTCTCGACATGGACGTGCCGCTCGTGAACAACTGGCAGGCGCGCCCGGTTACCTCGGCGGCTGACGTCCGGCAGGGACTGATCGAGCAGATCCCCAATCCGGTGCAATGGGTGGCCACGCTGCGGCTGCTGGCTTCCGAAGGGATCACGCGTGGCTATGAAGTCGGCCCCGGGGCTGTTCTGAGCGGCCTGGTGAAACAGACGGAACCGGGGATCGAGATGTCCAAGCGCGGTGAAGCGAAGGATTTCGACTGACGCTGGAAGAGACCGCGCTCCCAGCGTGATACTAGCGGTAGGAGGTGTTCACGATGAAAGCTCTGTTCGCATTCGGGATGACGCTGCTCTCCGCGGCGGCATGGGCGCAAGATGACCGCACGGCGATCAAGATCGCGGAACGGGTGCAGAAGGAAATTGTGCGCCTGGACAATTACGGCGTCTTCGACGCCATCGATTTCACGGTGAAGGGTTCGACAGTGACGCTGACGGGAATGGCCTCGCGTCCTACGCTGAAGGACTCGGCCGAACGTGTCGCCAAGAGGGTGGAAGGCGTGGAGAAGGTGGAGAACCAGATCGAAGTGCTACCGCTTTCGGCGAACGACGACGGCATCCGGTTAAGGACCTACGTCGCCATCTACGGGCACCCGTCGCTTTCGCGTCTCAATCCCAATCGCGGCGTGCCTTGGCTGGGAACGCTGGCGCAGCGCGCGGGCGGCATCACCAATGACCCGCCGCTCGGACCGCACCCCATCCACATTCTGGTGAAAAACGGCGAAGTGACGTTGCGAGGCTATGTGACCAATGCCGGCGATAAGAACATTGCGGGCATTCAAGCCAACGGAGTGGCTGGTGTGTTCGTGGTGAAGAACGAAATTGTGGTGGCGATGGCGGAGATGAGGAAGTTGAGAAAGTAGGCGGGGTGAGGCGGACCATTGGTCCGCCTCAAACAAGCGGTTAGAGCAGTTCCGAACCAGTGAAGAAGAAGGGGATTTCGACAGCGGCCGTTTCCGGCGCGTCGCTGCCGTGGACCGCGTTGCGTGCGATGTTTTCGGCGAACCGCTTGCGTAGCGTTCCGGCGTCGGCCTTTTCCGGATTGGTGGCGCCCATCAGTTTGCGCCAATCGGCGATGGCGTTCTCCTTTTCGAGCACCATCACCACAACCGGGCCTTCCGTCATGAACGTGACCAGTCCATTGTAGAAGGGCCGCTCTTTGTGGACCTCGTAAAACGCCTGCGCCTGCGCCGTGCTGAGGCGGATTTTCTTGAACCCAACCAGCTTGAAGCCGGTCCCGTCGATGGCGGCCAAAATCGCTCCGGCATGGCCCCTGGCC
>CAYUZM010000826.1:0-3425 GCA_964449665.1 uncultured Solibacteraceae bacterium | reverse complement strand
ATAGTTTTTTCTCCTCCTCACTCCCTGATAGCGACGGTTTGGGGCCGTCCGGATCAGGATCACTTGAATGTACCCTCTTTTGGTTCCGGGGGGAACGGGTAACCCGCGAGTGGGGGCAAAAACGGTACGAAGGTAATCAGAGTAATGGGGAACGGGGAGCGTAAGAGCGGCAGAACTGCTGGTACCGAGTTGGGTGGCTGCGAGGAGGGCACGCAGGTGAACGAATTTTACGACGAACTGGCGCCGAGTTTCTGCAGGAGGAAGGGCAAGTAGGCCGCGCCGAAGAGTCCGGCCTGATTACCGAGCGTTGCGGGTTCGATGCGTGTGCGCGTGTTGCGGTAGGGGAACGAGCGGGTTTGGATCTCGGCCATCATGGTGGGCGAGAAGTACTTCCATGCGGGTAACACGCCACCGCTCAACAGATAGAGAGGCAAGTTGAAGATATTGATGAGCGTAGCAAGGGCGATACCGAGAGCGGTGCCCATCTGTTCGAAGACACGCACGGCATTACGGTTGCCTTGTTCGGCGAGGTCGTAAACATCTTTGGCGGTTAGATTGTCGCCGAGGGTGACGAGTTTCGCCATGGCTTCGATGGCGGTGGCCGAGGCATGCTTCTCCAGACAGCCGTTGTTGCCGCATCCGCAGATGTTTCCGCCTGGGTACACCGTGATATGTCCTAGTTCTCCGGCCATGCCGACGAAGCCATGGAGGACGCGGCCGCCGGAGATGATTCCGCCACCGATACCAGTACCAAGAGTAAGCAGGACCAGGTCGTTTACATCTCGCCCGGCGCCCATCCATTTTTCGCCGAGAGCGGCGGCGTTGGCGTCGTTTTCGAGGATGACGGGGGTTTGGAGGCGGCGGGAGAGGTCGTCGCGCATAGGGAAGCCGTCGAAGCCCAAAAGGTTGTGGGTGCCGACGATGACGCCCTTTTCGATGTCGATGAAGCCGGGGACGCCGATGCCGATGCCGTAGAAGCCGGCGGCGCCGAAGCGGGTGCGGAGCTGTTCGACGGCGGCGGCGATGTCGTCGAGGACGGCGTCGCGGCCTTCCTCGAAGTTGGTGGAGCCGGAGGTTTTGTCGAGAATGTTGCCGGAGCGGTCGATGGCGGCGGCGCGGAGGTTAGTGCCGCCGAGATCGACTCCGATGGTGTAGGCGAGATCGGGCATGAAAGGGGCAGCATAGCACGGGCGGCGCGGTGCGGACGGAAGGTGTGGTGTGGGCGAGAGGCGAGGGGCGGGCGTGGCGGTCGAGAGGGGAATGCGGTGCGATGGCTGTGGCGGCGTAAGAATGGCGCCGATCAAAAAATCTTACTTGACCCAGGGGTAGAAAGGGCGTAGGAAAGAGGAATGCCATCGAATGGAACCGTGCATATTCTCGTTGGGACGAAGAAGGGCGCCTGGATGTTGGGCGACGCGGGAGGGCGGAAGCGCTGGAACATATCCGCACCGATTTGTTTCGGAAACATAATCTATCATTTTGTTCAGGATCCGAGGGATCCGAAGCGGATGGTGATTGCCGCCAAGGCGGGGCATTTGGGGCCGACGGTAATGGTGAGTTCCAACGGCGGGAAGAAGTGGACGGAGGCGAAGAAGCCGCTGGTGGCAGGCAAAACTGATCTTAAGCTCCCGGAGCAGGATCATATCCAGCTCCGCATCTTTGAAACCGACGAGGTCGAGGCTGAGAAGATCGCCGAGGAAATCGCCGCGCGCGGCAAAGATCAATGGAGCCAGACTACCGTTCTCGCCCGAACCCGTGCGTCGCTCGAAAAGATGCTAAAGGCGCTTCAAGCTGCACAAGTGCCCGCCGTCATCGCGCAGCGCCGCGATGATTTCCTGTCCGCCGAGATTCGGTGGATGGTCGCCCTCCTCGTCCAGATCGTGCGTCCACTGGACCGCCGCAATTTGGCCGTGCTGATTGAAGCCTTCAATCGCTTTGCCGACGTGCAGATCGCCGTTGGCCAAGTCATATCAGACGCGGAGGCAAGCGGCGCGGGCTACTTCAGCACATGGATTTCAGCGGCTTATGGCGAGATCGATCCTTCCTCATCTCACGCCAAACTGCTTGAAGCCGTAGCGGGGATTGATCCAGCTTCTGCAAAGAGCATCATTGACACGATATTGACGGAGTTGGATGCACGAGCGTCCGGTGACGAGCCTAATCCGGATTTGGTCGAAGATCTCGCCGCGTGGCGCGAGATTTCTTCCGACATCCGGAGACACTTCGGTAGCAGTATCTCGCTCGACGAGTTTTTGCAGCAGCTTCAACTGCGCTCGAAAGCCCCATCGCCGCAGGCACACACCGTCACCTTGATGACAGTGCATGGCGCGAAAGGCCGCGAGTTCGACTTCGTTTATCTCATCGGCTTAGCCGAGGACATATTGCCATCGTTCCAGAGCCGCCAGAAAGGCGACAATAGCCCGGAGATGGAGGAGGAGCGCCGCAACTGCTTTGTTGCGATCACTCGCGCGAAGGAAGCCCTGATCCTCAGCCGAGCTACCAGCTATCGAGGGTGGACCAAGCAGCCGTCACGGTTTCTGGTCGAAATGGGACTCGCATCGCAGAGCGGTTGAGTTTCCTGATCTGGGGCAATCCACCAACGTCCGACTGCTCATTTGCGATGATCGTCCCCCACGCGAAAAGCAAAGGGCGCATTAGCACCGTGGCCATGTTCACCTTGGCCGAGCAGCCGCGAACGTCACGGGCCTCATTCGTGGATTCACTGGCTTGACCAGGTCAGGCGTCAATCGCGTGCGCTTCCGCGACTATCGTCTTGTGCAGCTTCCCCTGTCGGGCGGCCTTTAGGCCGGCATGACCCCGCGACCTCTGGGCCGCGCCCTGTTCTCCACATCGGCCGCAACGGTTGCGGTCCTGATCGAAAGGAGAATTTCCATGGCAACGCAACTCTCTCTGAACAGCCCCGCCTTCATGCTCTATCGCGTCGATGGCAACGGCTCCGACGCCCGCTGGACTCGCATCGGCGCCGCATGGCCGAACAAGGACGGCAAAGGCTTCAACATTCTCTGCGACGCCGTTCCGCTGCAAGGCCGGATCGTCATGCGGGCTTACACCCCGAAGCCGAAGACCGAGGAGGCGAGCTAGGACATCTGGGGGGCGCTAAGCGCCCCCTACTACCCCACCTCCCGCGAACTGACCAACGCCGAATGAACGGAGCTCACCAGCTATTCTCTGGTGCTACCTTCCAAGAGCTGAAGCGGAACAATCGTCAGGCCACCGCAACCATCAACGCGGCTTCGGCCGTATCCGCGCCTTCCTCGACATCTTCGCCTTCTTCCGGGACGTTCCCGTCGTAGGCCGCCTTGCCCATCGCCTTTTCGATCAGGCCAAGCAGCCGCCTTTGCCGATCTTCCATGAAGGCCTCGAACTTGTCGGCACGAAGAAGAGCGGGGTCGATGAGGTGCGAT
>CAYUZM010000825.1:0-3426 GCA_964449665.1 uncultured Solibacteraceae bacterium | reverse complement strand
GTTCGCGTCGCGCAGGTTTCCCATCGAAACGACGGTCGCCGGATTCGACACAATAATCCCCGCGTTCCGCAATCCGATAAAGGCGATGAACAGCCCGATGCCCGCCCCCACGGCCGCGTACAGCTCCTTGGGAATCGCTTCCACAATCCATTGCCGCACCCCAACTAGCGTCAGCAGCAGGAAGGTCACGCCCGAAAGAAACACCGCCCCCAGCGCCACCTGCCATGAAACGCCCATCCCCTTCACCACCGTGTAGGTGAAATAGGCGTTCAACCCCATCCCCGGCGCCATTGCAATCGGGTACCGCGCGAAGAATCCCATCATCAGGCTCGCCAGCGCCGCCGAAAGACAGGTCGCCAGCAACACGCCTGGCAGTGGCATCCCGGCGTCCTTCAAAATCGCCGGGTTTACCAACACGATGTATGACATCGTGATAAACGTGGTGAACCCCGCCACAATCTCCGTCCGCCAGTTTGTTCCCAGCCGCCGGAACTCGAAGTACTCTTCGAATCGTGTCACGATGCGTGAAAACAGAATGCCCTCCGCGAAGAACCGCAGAGTATCACACAGCACCCCGCTGGATACTCCAGCAGGAAGGCGGTCCGGTGGGGATTGGCGGGCGCGGAGCAACACGGGATGTGAGGCCGCATAAGTGAGGCTGTGCGATGGCTGGAGGCGGCGCGAGGGCGGGAGCGCGAGGCCGCGGGGAGCCGGGCGAATTATGATGTAAAGGCATGAGCCGTCTTCCGATCTTCCTTTTCTTACTTGCGGGCGTGGCGGGTGCGCAGACGTTGCGCCCGGAGCGGATCGACGCATTCGGATACACGTGGCGGGTGCCGCTGGCGGCAGACTGGAAGGTCGAGACAAAAGAAGGCGTTCCTGTTTTAGAGCTTCTGGTGCCGAAACCGGCACTGCAGCCGAGGCGGCCAACGCAGTATGCCGTGGCCGAGACGCCGGACTTTGTGCGCGGTGTCGTGGAACTGGAGATGAAGAAAGAGCCGGAGGCGGCGCGCAACCGGCACACGTCGCTGATGATCGCCTATGCGTGGCAGGACGACAATCATTTCAACTATGTGCACTTGTCGGTGGATGCGGCGAGCGAGCAGGTGGTGCACAACGGCGTGTTCCACGTGTATGGAGGCGAGCGCGTACGCATTTCGCCGCGGGAGGGTGCGGCGACGCTGCCCGATGAGCAGTGGCACAAAGTGAAGCTCGTTTATGACGGCACAAAGGGCCTGGTGGAAGTGTATGTGGATGGCAAGACGTCGCCTTCGATGCGGGCGGTGGATTTGAGCTTAGGCGCGGGGAAATTTGGAATTGGGAGTTTCTTTGATATGGGTTCGTTCCGGAATGTGAAGATCACAGGAGAGTCAGTAAAATAAGGGCTTTCGTGCACATTTGTCGATCCTAAATTTTCTATTGACAGCCCCTCCAACAAGGTCCAATATAGGGCTGAAAAGGAGGCCAGGAAAAATAGAACCGGGCTTTCAAGGGGGCGGCAGCTCTCCTGATCTGGTGAAGTGAAAGTGACCGCGCACGGCCGGATAATGAGCCGCGGAATGGCTCGGCGCAATTGATGCGCTCCAGATGGCGTCCACACGGTTGCTGCCAGATGCAGGTATCGCGAGCCGCCCCTTTCGTGCGTTTATACGACGCGGACAGACCGCGAAGCCTGGCCCTCGTGGTAGCGAGTGACGCGGGCAGACCGGGGGCTGTCCTACCTTATGGCATAGCGGTAGAGGTTGTCCTGATCGCGGACGTAGAAGTGCCCGTCGGCGATGACGGGGAGCGTCCAGATGGGGTAATCGCCTTTGGTGAACGAAAAGCGCGAAATCTCTTTGTAGGCCTCGGGCGTGGCTTCGACGAGGGCGATGGTTCCGTTTTCACCTTGTACGTAGAGCATGCCGTCGGCGAAGATGACGCTGCCCTTCCCCACGCTGCGATCGCGCCAGGCGACGGATCCGTCGCTGAACTTCATGGCGGTAAGGATGGAACTGGAGAACCCGTATAGATAGTCGCCGATGAGGATGGAACTGGAGTAGTGGTTCTTCATTTCGCGGGTGAAGTAGATCTCTTCGGCGCGTTTGCCGGAGGATTCGGAGTCGAGCTTGAGCAGGGCCGCGCCGGTGCCGTAGTCGGATGAGAAGAACGCGTGGCCGTTGCGGTAGATGGGGGTGGCGATATTGGCGGTGCGGTTGGAGACCTGTGTGTAGCGCCAGAGTTGTTCGCCGTTGTCGGCGCGGAGGCCGACGGCGCCTTGGCTGGTGAAGTGCAAGAGTTGTTTGAGGCCGCCGACGTGGGCGAGGATGGCGCTTGAATAGGCGGCGGGATCGCCCGCCGATTTCCAAATTTCTTTGCCCGTCATTTTGTCGAGCGCGACGATGGAGGCTCCGGAGCCGCCGGGTTGGACGATGACGCGCGCACCGTCGATGAGGGGCGATTCGCTGATGCCCCAATGAGGGACTTCGCCGTTGTACTTGGTGACGATGTTGAAGCCCCAGATCTTCTTGCCGGTTTTGTTTTCCAGGCAGGAGAGCGAGCCGTCGGCGGCGAGGGCGTAGAGGCGGTCGCCGTCGATGGTGGGCGTGCCGCGCGGGCCGTTGCCGCGGCGTTCTTCATAGGCCTGGCCGTTTTCGACTTCCCAGAGTTTCTTGCCGGTGGCGACGTCGAAGGCCATGACGTACTGCACGCCGGCGCGCTGGCCTTGCGTGTAGAGACGCCCGGCGGCGACGGAGAACGACGAGTAGCCTTCGCCGAGGCCGGTCGTCTTCCAGACGAGCTTCGGCCCGGCGGCGGGCCAGGACTTGAGAAGGCCCGTCTCAGGCGAGATGCCGTCGCGGCCAGTGCCGCGCCACTGAGGCCAGTCGGCGGCGAGCAGGGGGAGCGCGGACAGGAGGAGGGCGGCAAGTCGCATGGCTGTGGATTCCTTACTGAATGCCCTGGAGCATCTTCTCGAAAGACGTCTTAGAGGCGGAAACGGTTTTCGCCGGGCCGGTTAATTTGAAGAATACACTTCCTTGGGGGCCTTCGACGATGGCGCCAAGAAGTTGGAAACCGGCCTTTTTGGTTGCGGCGGTGCCCATCATGGGGCCGCCGGACTTATAGGAGCCGGCGTGTTCCACGTAGGTCACCGTATATTTGCCGGCCTTGGCTTCACGAGGGGCGGGGGGCTTGGCGGCGCTTTCAAATTGGCCGTACCAGCGTTCGATGTTGGCCTGGACGCCTCCGCCCTGTCCGGCGCCGAAGTAGAAGACGGCGCACTCGCCATCTTCGGCGTCGCCAGCGGCTTTGGGAACCGAGTATGTGGCGATGCGCATGGGGCGTTCGGTCTGCGCTTTCCATGTGGCAGGGGCGGTCCACTTGAGGCCTCCGGCGGTTTCGGCGTGGAGGAGATCGAGATAACCCACGATTCCAGACAGTGGCGAG
>CAYUZM010000824.1:0-3437 GCA_964449665.1 uncultured Solibacteraceae bacterium | reverse complement strand
TTCGCGGGTCAAGTGTTCCTGAACGCCCTGCGCGCGGAAATACGGGTTTCTGGCGGAACGGTCGTTTCCCACCCCCGACAGCGCCACGTAGTGTCTCACCCCCTCGTTACGCGCGCACTGAGTCAAAGTGCTCGTGGTGGCCTGGAAGAATGCCATCACGGCGGCCGCCTCAAATGAGGGCGAATTCAAGACATCAACCACGACCGACGCCCCTTTCAGCGCCTCGGCGAGCCCCTCCCGTGTCACTGCGTTGACTCCCGACATAGGCGAGGCGGCAATCGCATCATAACCACTCGCGCTTAGCTTTCTTACCACCTTGGAGCCAATCAGCCCTGTGCCACCGATCACAACAATTTTCTTGCGCACACTTCTCTCCTTGAACAATGCGTCTGCTTCCAAATTTCGGTTTGCGTGGAAGGTCCAAGACCTTCCCGCTTGGTAATTCGCCGCGTCGGCGAATAAGGCGTCAGCTGGCCCGAGCCACCTCGGCCATGTTCGTCGAGTCCAGCCACCTCGGAGTAATCGTTTCGCGCTCAAGCGTTTCGAACACACGTCCGGGAGTGCCGAGATCCGTCCATCGCGATGCTTGGTCTGGAATCACGAGAATGCGCTCCGGTTGGGGGACCAGGACATCTCTACAGAAATCAACGGCCGGTACGGATGGATAACATGCGCCCAGATCGTTCTCCATGGATCCTTCGGTGAGAAGGAGCATGGCCTCAGGAGCGGCCGCGCACAGCACCTCGACGAAAGTACTCACTCGCCCAATGGTCACGAACATGTTCCAAAGACAGCCCCGCTGGAGCAGTTCCTGGGCCGCTGTTTGGTTCGGCTTTTCCCACAAACGGCGAACGCGCCTTGGCGCAAGTTCCCACAGTGGCGCCGCGGCGGGCTCAAGCTCGATCCACCCATACTCCGTCTCCGGATGCCTTGCGGGCGCGCCCAGCAGCACGATCCTCTCAAGGTTACGTTCGGCGGTGCGAATCCCGGCCTCAACCGCGCGCAGAAACGCTGCTTCGTTGCCATAGTGGTGGTCGCAAGGAAAGAACGCGACCACCGCGTCATCGTTCAGTTCGCGCAGCAGCAGGATCGTGGCGGCAATGGCGACGCCTGTTCCACGGTTCTCCGGCTGGACAAGCACGGCGTTCTCCGGAAGATCGCTCAGCTGGCTCGCATAGTATGGCTCGTGCTTTCTTGTGACCACCGCAATGGTTCTGCGCTCATCGAGCAGGGGTGCGATGCGCCGCCGCGCGTTGGCCAGAAGGCTTTGTTCACCGAGAATTCGACAGAATTGTTTTGGGCGCAGATCACCCTCAATCGCCGCCGTTAAAGACTGCAGCCGGGTTCCGTCGCCGCCTGCGAGTAGCACTCCCCATGCCATCGAGCCAGGCTCATGCCGGCCGGTCATCAGGCGGCTCTCCTCTTTAGGACGAAGACCAGGTTCTCTTGAACGAGTCTTCGCGCACGGTGCAATCGAGTCTTGCCCGCCGAGTTGGTCAGGCCGAGTTTCTGCGAAGCCTCGGCGACCGTGGCCCCGAGCACCGCGCAGGGAACATAGACCTCATGCAGTATCCGCGGAAGTTGCGACACGGCGTTGGCGTGTGCATTCCGCATCTCGCTCAGGCTATAAAGCGCTTCCGGCGTAGCGGGTCCGGATTCGAAAGACGCAAACAAATCTCGGGCCACTTCAATGTCCACTTGACGGCTGGCACGGCGTTTCCGAATCTCGACGAGAGAGCAATTGATCACGATCCGGATCATCCATGTCTTCATCTGCGCTTCTTGGCGAAAATTGTGAATCGTACGCAAGGCGTTGTAGTACGCGTTTTGGACCGCATCCTCTGCATCCTCTCTCGAGCGAAGAATTCCAGTCGCTGTTCTCATAAACGCCCAGTGATGTTGGGCAACCAACTCACGGAAGGCCTCAACGTTGTGCTTCGTTGCTTTATCCGTGGCCATTAATTTGGCTTCCATGCTCAATTTCTCCTTTCGATCTGATGAACCACATACATGCAAGCCGCTGGCCAACCAAACTCACCGTCAAGCTTGCGTAAACCGAACTGATAAATAGGCACTTAGCTTCAGGCTCGAGAGAGGAAGCCGTAGATGCGCGACGCTATCTCGTGAAGCAGGCGCGCAGCCGCTGCCCCATCACGAAATCGCGTGGCGCTCCGGCGCCGCGGAAAGCTGATCCAGCCACCCCGAGTGATTCGTACCTCGGCGAAGCGTTGAGCAACATGCCCGAACGGGCGTGCTGATTAGCACTCACGCTATCCCGTGAGCCGCGACCGGTGTCTCCCTCAATCTCTCACGAAATAACGTGCTCCGCCTTTCACGATTAGTGACACGAACAGCGGCATGTCGCGGAATTCCTGGCCTTTCGTCCACCACCGCTAATACGGATGCCGGATGGAAGTGTGGATGCAATGAGCGTAACCACGAGGTTCACTTATCAAACGCAAAATACTGTTGTTGGTTCTGGCAAGTCTGATGGCCGGCACTGCGGTTGCAGAGGAAGCCAAGCTCACACGCCGCTTGTCGAAGGACCTTGAGCGTCCTGCCAAGGAGGGATTGATCATCGCCTTGGAATGTCCCCGCGGCAATGCCGGTTTAATCTACCTGCACAATCCGCACACTTTTACTTACGTCCTGGATGGAGAACCGTTGAATGGAGCGCCCATTCTTGAAAACGGGCCTTTGTTCCACCTATCCACAGCCCTACAGAGAGGAGACTCGCCATGCCAACAAGCCGGAAATCCGCGGGAATGAATGAGGAACCAAACAGGAGATTAGACAACACCTCCGAGGCCGATAGACCGAGGCCCGACGAACTGGTTCCGTCGCGTTACGCGGTGCGGATCGGCGACATTGACGTGCTGGTGGTCAGCGATGGGGTACTAACTTTGCCAAGCGCGATGTTGGGCCACAACGCCGACCCGGCAGTCCGGGTGGCCTGGCTGGACGACATGTTCCTACCGCCCGACGCGTTCGATTGGGCGCTGAACGTGGTCGTGGTGCGTAGCGGCGGCCAGACCATACTGATCGACGCTGGGATAGGGATGGAGTTCCCGAACTTGCCGCGGGCCGGGCGGTTGACGCACCGACTGGAGGCTGCCGGTATCGATCTTGCCTCCGTGACCGATGTGGTGCTTACCCACATGCACATGGACCACGTTGGTGGGCTGCTCGTCGACGGGGTGAAGGAGCAGCTGCGTCCGGACCTGCGGATCCACGTGGCGGCGGCCGAAGCCAAGTTCTGGGAGTCGCCCGATTTCTCCCACGCCTCCATGCCGCCACCGATTCCGGACGTGCTGCAGTCGACGGCCAAGCGGTTCTTGAACGAGTACCGCGGCCAGCTGCAGCCGTTCGAGGAGGAGCACGAGGTGGCGCCGGGGGTGGTCGTCGGGCGGTTGCAACACGACGGGATCTGGCCGCGG
>CAYUZM010000823.1:0-3449 GCA_964449665.1 uncultured Solibacteraceae bacterium | reverse complement strand
TTGGGGTTCATTGTTATGGGCCGGAAGAAGAACTTGGAGGAATAGCTTGTGCCCACCCGGTCCACAACTGGGCCGGGTAGGGATACCGGCTGTGGCCTCCGCCTGAACTCATCCAGACGGTCAGGCGGTGGTCACAGAACGGCCAATAACGCACCACGAAATTGATAATCGCCGGGGCCGATGCGCGGATCCGCCGGTGAAACAAGGGTTGAATTGTAAGGGAGTGAGCACTATGCACACCATGGCTGGGAACCGGCTCATGTCGGAGAGAATGATCTTACTGTTAGTGACCGGGATGTTGTTGGCCTCTCCCGCACGCAGCGGCACCTTCGGCCGGGTGGTGGCAATCGGCGGCCACGCCTCCGATCTGGCTCTCGACGAGCCCCGAAACGTGCTGTATGTTGCCAACTACACCGCGAACCGCATCGAAGTGATGTCGCTCGGCGACGGGACGATCCAAACGTCCTTCAACGTCGCCTCGCAGCCTTCATCACTGGCGCTTTCGCCCGATGGCCGCTTTCTGGTCATCGGCCACTATGGCAACTTCGCCGCGCCGAACGCGCCGACAAACGCGCTGACGGTGGTTGACCTTAACTCGAGAGCACGGCAAACGTTTGCCCTTGGCAATGCCGCCCTTGGTGTCGCCTTCGGCATCGACGACCAGGCGCTGGTGGTGACCACAACAGAGTTCCTCTTGTTCGATCCCGTCACTGGGACAACCTCGCTGCTTTCAACAGTCAGCGATCTGGCGGCCAAAACACTGCCCCAGCCGCCGGCGAGCTTTCCGCCCAACATCGTCGCCGCCTCGGTTGCGGCCTCGGGCGACCGGCGGTTTATTTATGGCCTGACTGACACGTTTACCTTTAGCTATGAAGTGGAGCGGAAGGGGATCGCGATCCGAGGATACACCTCTTCGCCCACGATGGGACCGCGTGTGGTGGCGGTAAATCGGGACGGATCGTATTATCTCTCTGGTTGGGTTCTTCGAGACCGGCGCGGGCGTAATGTCGCCCAGTTCCCGGATCCCGCGGGCCTGCTTAATGTGGGCAGCCACGCGATCGATACGGACCGCCGAATCGCTTATTCGCAGGTGGGCCAAGGCACTTCGGCAGACAAAGATCCGCCGGTGCTCCAGATTGTCGATACCGACAACCTGAATGTGCGCAAGCGTGTCCAGCTTGCGGAGAATCTTGCCGGTAAGAGTGCGCTGAGCGGCGACGGATCCGTCCTCTATTCAATTTCCGATAGCGGCGTAACCATCCTGCCGGTTGGCCAACTGGACCAGGCCCCTCAGGTCTACGCGACCGCGGAAGATCTGGTTTTCCGCGGGAACTTCTGTGACCGCCGCGTGGCGAGCCAGGAGATCGGCATACTCAGCACGGGCGGCTCGCCGACCGATTTCGTGCTCACCTCGGACTCGCCGGGAATTACGATTACCCCATCGCGCGGAGTGACGCCCGCTACGGTTCGGATCTCAGTCGATCCTGCCGTTTACCAGAACGTGAAGGGCACAATCAGTGCGCAGATTTCCATTAAGTCTGATTCGGCGGTGAACGTAACCAAGCCACTCCGCCTGCTGATCAACAACCGGGAGCCCGACCAGCGCGGCACCTTCGTGAACGTGCCCGGCAAGTTGGTTGACCTGGTTTCCGACCCCGTTCGCGATCGTTTCTACGTGTTGCGCCAGGATACGAACGAAGTGATGGTGTTCGACGGCCGCAGTTATCAGCACGTGAAGACACTGCGGACGGGCAATACTCCCACTCAAATGGCAATCACGTTCGACCGCCGCTGGCTGCTTGTCGGCAACGACAATTCCCAGATTGCCAATGTCTTCGATCTGGAGACCTTGGAGGCGAGCGAGCCCATTTACTTCCCGGGCGGCCACTACCCGCGTTCCCTCGCCAGCTCCGGAAACGCGCTCCTCGCCGCAACCCGCGTCGCCGGTCCGCAGCACAAGATCGATCGCGTCGATATCGCCACGCGAACGGCGTCGGAGTTGCCGACGCTCGGGGTTTACGAGAACAACATCCACATCAATACGGCCCTGGTCGCCTCGCCTTCGGGCAGCTCGATACTGGCCGCACAGGCCGATGGCAACGTCCTGCTTTATAACGCTAACGTCGATTCGTTTACGATTTCGCGGAAAGACCTGGCGGAATTGTCCGGTGCCTACGCCGCCTCCAGCTTTGACACCTTCGTCGTTGGCAACCGTTTGCTGAACGCCTCGCTGGTGACAATGCGCACCTTCGAGAGCAATACGGGGCTCAGCTCCGGCTTTGCGTTTGTCGGCGAAATGGGTTTCCGCGCCACGGCGCCCGATTCTTCCAGCCCGGGTGTGCTTCAACGGGTCGACATCAACTCCGGTGGCACTACGCGGCCTACACGCATGGCCGAAGCTCCGGTCCTCGGTTCGGCCGGCGCGGTATTCACCCGCACCGTCGCCCCACTCTACAGCCGTAACGTAATCATTGCCTTGACCACGTCGGGCTTCACCGTGCTTCCCTGGGACTACGATTCGGCGGTGGCTTCGCCCCGCGTCACTAAAGTCCTCAACGCCGCTGACAATTCAACGGGCCTTTCCCCTGGTGGCCTGATCAGCCTTTATGGCACCGATCTCAGCCCGGTCAATTTGGCCTCGCGCGAGTTGCCGTTGCCCACGGCGCTAGGTGAAAGCTGCCTGACCGTGAACGGCATCCCAACGCCGGTCTTATTCGTGTCTCCCAACCAGATCAACGCCCAGATGCCCTTCAATGTCGAGGGCAATGTGACGATGATTCTCCGTACCCCGGGCGGTGTCAGCGACAACTACAATCTCGTGGTGCGCTCGGCTGCCCCGGGCGTCTTCCGCGCAACGATCGACGGCAACAATGACGTGCCTACGGTCGTCCGCGCGCGCAACAACGAGGTAGTGACACTCTCCAATCCGATTCGCCGCAACGATGCGCTCATCATCGTCCTGACCGGATTGGGTAAAACGAACCCGGCCATTGACGCCGGCATACCGGCCCCTGGCGACCCGCCTCTGGCCGCGCTCGCACAACCGACAGTGAGCTTGGGCGGAGTGCCCCTCGCGGTCAGTTTCGCCGGCCTGAGCCCTGGCCAGGTTGGTGTCTATCAGATCAACGCCGACGTTCCGAACGTGATCCCCACGGGCGTCGACATCCCCTTGACCATCAGTGCCGCCGGGGCCAGCACGACCCTTGCCGTGCGGGTTGTGAACTGATCCGAGACAGATTGGAGTAGACGCAAATGTTGAACAATTCTTTTAGACGCTCGAAGTACGTCTTCGCGATGGCCTTCTTCTTTACGCTTCCCGCGTTGGCCCAAAATTGGGAGTCCGGTGCGGCGGGTGGGGCCGGCTTCTAACCCAAAAGGGATTGGTTCACCCGGGCTGGTACGCCCGAAACCGGTTCCATTCCGGCCAACACGCCAAAACCGGGTTTGGG
>CAYUZM010000822.1:0-3460 GCA_964449665.1 uncultured Solibacteraceae bacterium | reverse complement strand
CGCCCAGGTACGGCTGCGGTGTCCGCCCAAGGCGGGGCGTGGACGGCGCTCGCCAGGGGGGAATTCCAGGCGGATTCATTCGTGTGGTTAATTTGCATGTATTCCGGGCGTCGCGGCATAGACCGGCTCGAAATAAGACCGGGAGGTACACGACCTGCATGTCGACCACCCTAGCTTCACCCACTCTCCCGAGTGGTAACACGCCGCAGCAACACGTCGTGAATGACTTTTCCATCCAGGTTGCCACCGCGAATGGGAGCGGCAGCCAGACTTCCAACACAGTCCTGATGCGGGCGCTCTTTCAAATGGGCATCCCCGTGAGCGGGAAAAACATGTTCCCCTCGAACATCCAGGGACTGCCCACATGGTTTACCATCCGCGCCTCCAAGCACGGGTGGATCGCGCGCAAGAAAGAGATCGATTTTCTTGTGGCGATGAACCCCGAGACAGCCAAGGAGGATTGCCTGGAGTTGGAGCCGGGCCGGGTGCTGGTGTACGACGAGCCGCTGAAGCTGAACGAGCTGCGCTCGGACGTGCACATGTATCCGGTGCCGTTCGACAAGCTGGTGGGGCCGGTGTGCCCGGAGCCGAAGCTGCGCAAGCTGGTCAAGAACATGATCTATGACGGCGTGCTGGCGTATCTGCTGGACATCGACATGGAGGAGATTCACAAGGCGCTGTTCAAGCAGTTTGGGCCGAAGAAGGTGAAGGCGGCCGAGTTGAACTGGGGCGCGGCGCAGGCGGGCTTCGATTGGGCCGCGGCGAACCTGTCGAAGGATCAGCCATACCGCGTGGAGCGGATGAACGAGAACAAGGACAAGATCATCATCGACGGCAACGCGGCCACGGCCTTGGGCGCGGTGTTTGCCGGATGCACGTTCGTGGCGTGGTATCCGATTACGCCCTCGTCGTCGCTGGTGGAGTCGATGATCGGCTACTTGAAGCGGCTGCGCACGGGTCCGGACGGCAAGGGCACGTACGCCGTGGTGCAGGCCGAAGACGAGCTGGCCTCGATCGGCATGGTGATCGGCGCTTCGTGGGCCGGCGCGCGGGCGATGACGGCGACGGCGGGACCGGGCGTTTCGCTGATGGCCGAGTTCGTGGGCCTGGCCTATTACACGGAAGTTCCGGCGGTGATTGTCGATGTGCAGCGGGTGGGTCCTTCGACGGGCCTGCCGACGCGCACGATGCAGGGCGACATTCTGAGCAACGCCGTTCTGTCGCATGGCGACACGCGGCATCCGATTCTGTTTCCGTCGGGGCCGGAGGAGTGCTTCTCCATGATGGCGGCCGCCTTCGACCTGGCGGAAGGATTCCAGACGCCGGTGTTCGTGAACACCGATCTCGACCTGGGCATGAACAACTGGATGTCGGACCCGCTACCCTATTCCGACGCGCCGATGCAGCGCGGCAAGGTGCTTTCGGCGGCGGACCTGGAGCGGCTGGGCGGCTTTGAGCGCTATCGCGACGTGGATGGCGACGGCGTGGGGTATCGCACGTTGCCGGGCACGGATCATCCGGCGGCGAGCTACTTCACGCGCGGCTCGGGCCACAACGAGAAGGCGCAGTACAGCGAGCGGCCGGAGGACTACGTGAACAACGTAGACCGGCTGTCGAAGAAGTTTGAATCGATTCGAGGCGCGGTGCCGGGGCCCGAGGTGCGGTACATGGAAGGAGCGAAATTCGGCATTGTGTTCTGCGGAACCTCGCGCGATGCCTGCCTGGAAAGTGAAGATCAGTTTCAGCGCGAGTACCAGCAGCCGGTGAGCGTTTGCCGCCTGAAGGCGTATCCGTTCACGCCGGAGTTGGAGGAGTTCATCGACCGGCACGAGCGGGTCTACGTCGTAGACCAGAATCGTGACGGCCAACTGCACCAGTTGATGAAACTGGACCTGGATTTGGCACGGCTGGCCAAGCTGCGGGGCGTGCGCTACTACTGCGGTTTGCCGATCGACGCGCGATCGATCACCGATGAGATTCTGCGCCAGGAGGCACTATGAGCACTACAGCCGTTCCCCCGAAAAAGACCAACCGCATTGGGTTGGACGTGCTCTCCTACAAAGGCGGCAAGACGACGCTGTGCGCCGGCTGCGGCCACAATTCGGTGAGCGAGCGCATTGTCGAAGTGTTCTTCGAGATGGGCGTGCAGCCGTGGAAGGTGGCGAAGTTTTCCGGCATTGGATGCTCGTCGAAGTCGCCGGCGTATTTTTTGAACCTGGCGAACGGGTTCAACTCCGTGCACGGGCGCGCGCCGTCGGTGGCGACCGGAGCGATGCTGGCCAACCGCGATCTGCTGGGCATTGTCGTGACCGGCGACGGGGACACGGCCTCCATCGGCATCGGGCAGTTCATGCACCTGTTGCGGCGCAATCTGCCGCTGATCTACGTAATCGAAGACAACGGCGTGTATGGCTTGACGAAGGGCCAGTTTTCTGCAACGTCGGACTATGGCGCGAAGTCCAAGAGCGGCGGTTCGAACGAAATGCACAAGCTCGACTGCTGTCTGTTGGGCATTGAGCTGGGCGCGACGCTGGTGGCGCGCAGCTTCAGCGGCGACAAGAAGCAGTTGCAGGCGATCTTGAAAGCCGCGATCGCGCACAAGGGCCTGAGCATCATCGATGTGATCAGCCCGTGCACGACGTTCAACGATCATCCGGGCTCGACGATGTCGTACGCCTACGTGAAGGACCACGACATTCCGCTGCACGAGTTGAACTTCATCCCGTCGTTCGAGGAGATTCACGTCGAAATCGAAGACGGCGAGACGCAAGAGGTAACGCTGCACGACGGCAGCGTGCTGCGCGTGAAGAAGCTGGGGCGCGACTACGATCCCACCGACAAGATGACGGCGATTCGTACGCTGCACGAAGCCGAAGCGGCGCAGGAGATTATCACCGGCATCCTTTATGTGAACACGCACACGCCTGACTATTACGAGACGCTGCACATGGTGGACACGCCGCTGGCCGCGTTAAGCGCGGACGTGACGAGGCCGTCGAAGGCGGCGCTCGATGAGATCATGGAGGAGCTGAGGTAAGGCTTCCATCTCCACGATCGCCGAACAACTGAAGATTGTCCTGGTCGCGCCGCGGAACCCGCTGAACATCGGGGCCGCGGCGCGAGCCATGTCGAACTTCGGATTTTTCGATTTGCGGCTGCTGAACGCCTACGACGTGGCTTTCCGCGAGGCGCGTTCGGCGGTGGGGGCGTCGGGGGGCGTGCCAGCGTGGTCTGCGACACCCAGGAAGGCAGCCATCGGGGCCAGGCCGATCAGCTCCGACTCCGCCAGCCCCACACCGTCCTCGGCGGCGAGTCCGCCGACCACGTCCCACACCTGCCACAACGGGGTGGTGTGGAAGTCGAGGAGGTTCATCGAGACCTGCGCCAGCACCGGGTGACCGCGCTCCGGCTCCTCGACGCGGAAACCGTTCGCCTGGACGCGCGGCAGCCCCCCGCCCGA
>CAYUZM010000821.1:0-3461 GCA_964449665.1 uncultured Solibacteraceae bacterium | reverse complement strand
CTGGTGCTGGGGCTGGTTTATTCGTTTAAGAACTCGCCGGGCAGGAAGTCGTAGAGGAAACTTTTCATGTCGAATACATTCGGAGTGATTGTCGGGAATCGAGGATTCTTTCCCGATCATTTGGCGCGTTCGGGGCGCGAGGAGATGATCCGCGCCATCGAGAAGGCGGGCCACAAGGCGGTTGTGCTGGGGACGGGCGATTCGAAGCATGGCGCGGTGGAGACGCGCGAGGAAGCGCTCAAGTGCGGGGAGCTGTTCAAGGCGCATGCAGGCGAGATTGACGGCATTATTGTCACGCTGCCGAATTTTGGCGAAGAGCGGGGGATTGCGGAAGCGCTTCGCCATGCCGGGCTGCCCATGCCGGTGCTGATCCAAGCCACGCCCGATTCGGCGGGCAAGATGACGATTGCCGACCGGCGCGATAGCTTTTGCGGGAAGATGTCGGCGTGCAGCAACCTGAAGCAGTACGGGATTCCGTATTCGCTCACGACGCTGCATACGGAGGCGCCGGAAAGCGCCGAGTTTGCCGCCGATCTTGATTGGTTCGCCGCGGTGTGCCGCACGGTGAAAGGCCTGCGGCGGTTGCGCGTGGGGGCGATTGGGGCGCGTCCGGCGGCGTTCAATACGGTGCGGTATAGCGAAAAGATCCTGGAGCGGAATGGTATTTCGGTGGAGCCGATCGACCTCTCGGAGATCTTTGGGCGTGTGGAGCGGTTGGGCGACGCGGATGCGCGCACGGTGGCGAAGCTGGACGAGATCAAGGCCTATGTGCGGACGGACGGCATTCCGCAGGCGTCGCTGCTGAAGATGGGAAAGATGGGCGCGGTGATTGAAGGATGGATGCGCGACCATTCGCTGGACGTGACGGCGATTCAATGCTGGACTTCGATGGAAGAGTACTTCGGCGTGGTGCCATGCACGATCATGAGCATGATGTCGAACGGGATGATGTCGAGCGGCTGCGAAGTGGACGTGGCGGGTGTGATCGGGATGCACGCTCTACGGCTGGCGTCGGGGACGCCGAGCGCGCTGCTGGATTGGAACAACAACTATGGCGACGATCCGGACAAGGCCGTCTGCTTCCACTGCTCGAATCTGCCGAAACATTTCTTTGAAGACGTGCGCATGGACTTCCAGGAGATCATTGCGGGCACGGTGGGGAAGGAGAACACGTTTGGCACTGTGGTGGGCCGCGTGAAGGCGGGTCCGATGAGCTTTGCGCGCTTCTCAACCGATGACGATAACGGCTGCATTCGCGGCTACGTCGGGCAGGGCGAGTTCACCAAAGACCCGCTCACGACCTTTGGTGGCGCGGGCGTGGTGCACATTCCAAACCTGCAGCCGCTGCTGCGCATGATCTGCGAGGAGGGCTTTGAGCACCACGTGGCGGGGAGCTTTTCCATGTGCGCGGGCGCGGTTCACGAGGCCACGACGAAGTATCTTGGGTGGGATGTGTATCGCCACAACTAGATTCGCGGGAGCCTTCGCATGAGCATTGTCGCGGGAGTGGATTTTGGAACGCTGAGCGTGCGCGTGTCGCTTGTGGATAGCGAGCGCGGGCGGCTTGGCTCGGGGATGGCGGAGTATCCGCTGCACAGGCGGAAGGACGATCCCGATCATGCGACGCAGTCGCATGCCGATCATATGCGGGCGCTGGCGGAAGCTACGCAGGCGGCGCTGGCGAACGCGAAGGTGAAGGGCGATCAGGTGGAGGCGATTGCGCTGGACACGACGGGTTCGAGCGTGGTTCCCGTCGATGAGAAGCTGCAGCCGCTCGACGAGTATTACCTGTGGTGCGACCATCGCTCGTGGCGCGAGGCGCTGCTGATTACCGAGACGGCACACCGCATGGGCGTTGAGGCCATTGAGTGGTGCGGGGGGGCGTACAGTTCGGAGTGGGGTTTTTCAAAGCTGCTGCACTGGCTGCGGAACAATCCGGACAAGCGCTCGCGCTTCGCCACGGTGCTGGAGCATTGCGACATGGTGGCGGCCACGCTGTGCGGCGTGACGGACTTGGATGCGCTGCCGCGGAGTGTTTGCGCGATGGGGCACAAGTGGATGTGGAATCCGAAGTGGGACGGATTGCCTCCGCAGGATTTTCTGAGCGCGGTTGATCCCGTGCTGGACGGGGTGCGGGCGAAGATCACGGGGCGCTATGCGACATCGGACAAGTTGGCGGGGCATCTGACGGCGGAGTGGGCGGCGAAGCTGGATTTAAGAGCGGGTATTCCGATTCCGGTGGGCGCCTTCGATGCGCACTGGGATGCGATCGGCGCGAATTGCCGCGTGGGCGATGTGGTGAATGTGGTGGGTACGTCGACCTGCATCATTGCGGCGAGTCCGGAAACGAGATTGATTCGCGGTGTGTGCGGCGTGGTGCCGGGGTCGGTGCATCCGGCGATGACAGGCGTGGAGGCGGGGCTTTCGGCGACGGGCGATATCTTCGATGCCATTGCGCGGCGGGCTGGGACGAATGCGGGTGAGTTGGCGGGTGGGCTTTCCGGCTATCGTGCGGGGCAGACGAGTTTGCTGCGGTTGACGTGGGACAACGGTGACCGCACGGTGCTGGTGAATCCCGAGCTGGGCGGCGTAACGCTTGGTTGGAACCTGACGCACACGGCGGCCGATGAGCTGTTCGCCGCGATTGAAGGGACGGCTTATCACACGCGGATCATCCTGGAGCGGATGGAGCAGGGCGGCACGCCGATACGGCGCATCATCAACGGTGGCGGCATTCCGCGTAAGAACGAGGTGCTGAACCGCGTCTATGCGAACGTGCTGAACAAGCCGGTGCTGGTGCCGGAATCGGATGTGACGAGCCTGGGGTCGGCGATCTTTGCGTTCCTGGCGGCGGGGACATTTAAGACGGTGGAGGCCGCGCAGGATGCGCTGTGTCCGAAATTCCGAACGATTGAACCGGATGCGGGTGAGGCGCGCACGTGCGGCGAGATCTTCGAGTTGTATTCGAAGCTGTACTTCAGCTTGGGCCGCGCGGCGAGCGAACCCGCGTCGTTGGGAGCGGTGCTGCCGCGATTGCGCGAGATTGCGGCAAGGGTGCGGAGCGCGGCGGCATGAGCCTGGAACGGCTGCGCGAGGAGGTTCTCGAAGCGAACCTCGAGATTGTGCGGCGCGGGCTTGTGCTCTATACGTTCGGCAATGTGAGCGGCATCGACAGGGAGCGCGGGTTGGTTGTAATCAAGCCAAGCGGCGTGCCGTATGAGCGCATGACGCCGCGTGACCTGGTGGTGGTGTCGCTCGATGGCTCGCGCGTGGAAGGCGAGTTGCGGCCATCGTCTGACCTAGCGACGCACCTGGTTCTGTATCGCAGCTTTGCGGTGATTGGCGGCGTGGTCCATACGCATTCGCGCTATGCGACGGCGTGGGCGCAGGCCCGGCGTGGGATTCCGTGCAGTGGTACGACGCACGCCGATTACTTTCATGGCCACGTGCCGGTGCCCGAC
>CAYUZM010000820.1:0-3466 GCA_964449665.1 uncultured Solibacteraceae bacterium | reverse complement strand
ACGCGCTTCACCGGTCGCGCTTTGGCTAGTGAGCAACTGGTTGACGGAGGTTAGGTCGACATTGCCAAAGAGGCGGATGGTATCGCATTGGAGGCGAAGGTTGCGGATGACGGCCCAGGGATAGCCGATGCCCAGAGTGAAGATGATGAGCAGTGCGTTGGAGAACATCAGCCACAAGAGTTGCCGTCCGCGAATGGTGCATTCGAAGCGGGCGGCGCCAAAGGTGGTGTGGCCGTAAAAATGCCTTTGCTGGCGCGCCATGTACCAGAAGGCGATCATATACAGCGTGGGCAGCAGCAGGAAAAGCATGGCGACGTAAGGGCCGAAGAGGGTTTTCCCTTCTCCGTCGTAATGGAAGTGCTGGTCGCCATAGCGCGAAGTCCTTGTGAGGTAACCGACGATGTTGTTGGCGAACCATGGCGAATAAAACCCAAGGGTCAACATGGTCAGGAACAACCCTTTGAAATAGAGCTTGGCAAATTCGCCGACGCGGGCCGTCGACGAGAAACGGATTCCACGCAGGGACGTGCGGCTCAACTTGTAACGGGTCGAGCCGACGAGGATGAACGGCATGAGCGAGAAGATGCCGAGATAGAGCAGCAATACCGCGCCTACCTTCACCCATTCCGAGCCGCTCAGTGTCGCCAGGAAGAAGCAGCCGTAAATGACAATGAGGATCGCGATCGCTTTGAGCCAACCGATCAGGAGTTCGACCGCGGTTCCGTGCCATTCAAAACGGTCGTCTCCCGCGAGGACTTCATTATGGAGGTAGCGTCGGATCTCGGTGCGTCCCCAGAAGCTGTAAACGCCCAGCGTAAGGATACTGAGGAGGATTGTCTTGAGGTAGAGGACGAGCAATGGGACACCCTCAGCCGTGCAACGGCACTGCAGCGTCTGATAGGTTGGCGGGCTTTGCTCGGATGCGTCCGGTGACATAGCTCGAAGGATTATGGCATGGAACGTGGTAGGCGGTAAATGGGCGGTTCGTCACTTACCGCGGCGGGCGGAGACGCTGAACATGCTGGCGCGCTTCAGCGGAGTCGGGCTGGAGGCGGACGGCCTCTTTAAACGCGGGAAGAGCTTTAGCGTGGTCACCCATGGCTTCAAGAGTAATGCCCAGATTGATCCAGGCGAGGGTGTGATCCGGATTGCGTGCGATGGCGCGTTCGAGCAGTTCTTTCGCGCGCTGGTGCTGCCCTTGCACTGCATAGCTAACGGCGAGGGTCTGCAGGGCATCGGCGGAAGTGATACGGTCGAGAAGCGAGGAAACCTCGGCGGGACGATTCAAGCGCAGCAGCATCTTGGCAAGTGAGAGCCGCGCACCCTCGTCACCGGGTGCGCGCGCGAGGTGGCGGCGGTAGAGTTGGACGGCTGCGGCGCTCGCTTCGCGGATATTCACGATGGACAGACTGAGCGGGTCCGCCTTCGTATAGAAGGGGACGATGGGTCCCGCATAGGACGTATGGTCTTCGCGCGTAGGATTGGCGAACTGGGGATTGCGCTGAATCTTGTGGTCCGTCATGGTGACGTGGATCGCATCCGATGCCGTGCGTTTCGGCATGTGGCATCTTGCGCAATCGGAAGGAGCTTCGCTGACATGGGGCGAGTTGTGGCATTGCCGGCAGGCCTGGGCGCGAACTTTCGCCGAGTGCGGGTCGTGACAGCTCACACAACTGAGCGCGCCTTTCGATTGAGTGAAGCATCGCGATTGCAGAAGGCGGAACCCGGCGTGGTTGATTTCAAAGCGGTCTGTGGATGCCGTGTCGGCGCGGTCAAAGTAGAGCTTGTAGTTGGCGAGAGGTTCTCCAGGGCGGAAGGAGAAAGTCTCGCGGCCGGGTTGGCGCATGGAGTCGGGGATGCCGCGGGAAGTGGTTTCGAGATGGCATTGGAGGCATACCGCAATATTCCGGCGAGGATTGTAGACGTTGCCCTTAGAGGGACGCGCTGCGTGGGCGGCTGTTTCGCCATGGCAGCGCTGGCAATCGATGGGCGCGGGCACTACGGAATTGGAGTGACAGAAAAGGCACGCGGGCGAGATCTCGCGGCGAAAGTCCTGATGCGCGGGCGAGTCGTAGCCGGGCGACATCGCGTAGCCGTTCCGATTGCGATACCAGGAAAGCGGAAGTTCCAGCAGAAGCCCCTGTGGTGCTTGTGCCGCGTAGGTGATGGCGTGATTGCCGGAGCCGATGGCGACTGAGATTGGCTTTTCTACGACGTTCACTTCCCCGCCCCGTGCATCGAGCTGGTGCCGGCGCATGGATTGGGGAGTGATCGAATAGTGGCGGTTCGAGAACCGGTGGAAAAACGTAGCCGGAGAGACGATGGGCCGCTCTTGGATCGAGCGGCCCATACCGGTTTTAGCGAATGCTTCGACGATGGCCGGGTGGCAGGCCTTGCAGGCCGCTCCCGGTTCTGCGGCCGCGCTAGAACTGCACGCGAGCGCCCACCATGAAGCTGCGAGGATTGCGCGCCGACGTAACACGCCCGAAGGTAGTGGGAGTGGAGAGCGTGGCGCCGACGGCGTCGAATTGCGTGTGGTTGAAGATGTTGAACCCATCGGCGCGAATCTCCACCTGGCGGCCTTCACCGAGCCGCACAATCTTAGCAAACGACATGTCGAACTGGTTCCAACCCGGGCTGCGAAGAATGTTACGTGCAGTCGAGGAGAACGTTCCCAGTGTGGGCTGGACGTAGGCGCCCGCATCGAACCAGGAGTTCACAGTGCGTTCTCCCTTGGAGATGAAGGGGCTGCGAATTGTTTCCGGGCGCTGGCGGGCGGAGCTGCCGACGCCTGCGCGGTCGATGCCGGTGAGTGGGTTAAGCGGCAGGCCCGTGCGCATCGTGACGATGCCCGAGTACTGCCAGCCTGCGAACACCCTCGATACGAAGTCGGTGCGCGACTTGAGGAACGGAATGTCCCAAAGGTAGGAACTTACGAAGTTATGCGTCGCGTCGAAGTTGGCCGGTCCGCGCTCGCCGGAGCTGTCACGCGTGTTCGGCACAAAACCATAGATGCCGCCCGTGAAGTCGGCGTTGTCGATGGCCTTGGACCAGGTGTAGGCTACCTGAGTCATAAAGCCTTTGGAGAAGCTGCGGTTCAACCCAACCTGCAGGCCATGGTAGTTGGACATGTAACTCTGCTCGCGATGGTTGATGACGGCCCAACCTTTGTAGGGGCGAAGCGAGTTGGCGTTGGCCGTCCCGTTGGCGATGCCGACATTCGGCAACGGCTGGTTGATGTCCTGGGTGCGCATCATGTGAATCGCGCGTGTGCCGGAGTAGGTGACCTCGAGCACCATGTTGCCGGTGAGCCCATGCTGCACGTTGAGGTTCCACTGCTGCGTGTAGGGCGTCCTCTGGTTTGTGTCGATGGAGCCAAGTTCGATCGGTAAATCATAGTTGCGGGTGGCGCCGCCGCCCGGATTCGAGAGCACGGTGTTGTCCACTTGCAGGAGCTCGGAGAACG
>CAYUZM010000819.1:0-3468 GCA_964449665.1 uncultured Solibacteraceae bacterium | reverse complement strand
ACGACGAAGATCCCCAGCGGCGAACACGAGTTCACCAATTACGGTTTCGATATCCTCTTGCGTCACGAAGCGGCCCAGTTTCTGCAGCCCGACCTCACCTGGTCCGGCGGCCTCACCACCGGCCTTCGCGTGGCCGAAATGGCCGCCGCGCGCCGCATCCCCCTCGCCCCCCACCGCGGCGGCAGCGTCTATGGAATGCAGTTGATCGCCCACCATCCCGCCTGCATCCTCGCCGAAAGCTTCGGCACCGGCGAACCCGGCAACGAAGCGATGGCTATGCTCACCGCGCCCTTTGACAACGGCTTCTACCGTCCGCCGCCCGGCCCTGGCTGTGGCGTCGATTGGCCCGCTGAGGTCCTCAGGAAATACACGCCCACCCTCGCCTGACCCGCGCCCCTTACGGAGCCACAAACGCCGGCAGCAACTCCGTCAGCGTGTGCGTCAGATCCTCCAGCGTGAACGGCTTGCCCAAAAAGCCATCCATGCCCGCCGCCTTGCAGGCGTCCCGCGTATCGTCGGTGGTATTCGCCGTCAGCGCGACAATCCGCATCGCCCGGTCGCTCCGCTGCAGCGAGCGAATGCGATAGGTCGCCTCCAGCCCGTCCATCTTCGGCATGTGCACGTCCATGAAGATCAGGTCGTAGGGCTGCTCCGTCGCGCGCTCCACCGCCTCCGTGCCGTCCGAACAAATGTCCGGCTTCAATCCCAACCGCGACAACATCCGCGATGCCACCACGCGGTTCACTGCATCGTCTTCGACGACAAGAATTCGCAACCGTGCGTTGACAGTTCCCGCCGCGCCTGGCCGCGCGGGTGTGGCCCGGTCCCGCTGGCCGCTGTTCCGGACACGGCTCGCCGCCGTCATAAGCCGCCGCAGGGAAGTGATTCCCAAACGCCGCCGCACCGCGCGCCCACGCGCCGCCGGTCTCGCCGCCAACGCCCGCATTCGCAGCAACACCGTGTGGTCCGACGGCGATCCGAATCGCGCGCCCTCGCACGCCAGCATCTGCCCCCAATGCCGCGCCTGCAACCGCAGCCGCACCGGAAGCAGCCGCTGCGAACGCGCGCAGCGCCGCAGGAAGCTCAATACCTTTGCCGTATCCGCGAAAAGCGCCAGTAGATCCGAACCGCACGCGTGCGGAGCCGCCGATCGCACCCACTCAAGGAACGCACGGTTGGCCGATACCACATGCCCGTTCGCGCGAACGACCAGGTGCGGCTCGGGGAACGATTCAGCAAAGTCCAGGCGATTCATGGTTCACCACGCCGGAATCTCTCCATCGTTGCGGCAATACTGAACCGGCCGCCGGAAGCCGTTCGGCTCCCGCGGTATTCGTCCGCAGGTTGAACACGAGTGCCCTCCAGGCATTCAGCCGGGAACCTGGTCAAAGGGTGTTCCCGGCTCTACTAGCTAGGAGGATTCTACAGAATTAACCTAAAAATGGTCAACATATTTGATAGAAAATATGCGGAATCTGAACCTGGGATCCTGTTAGGGCTTGCGAGGATTTTCCAGCCAAACGACATTCTGCTGCTCCTGCCCCGCGATCAGCAGGTCCAGATCGCCGTCCCCATCCATATCGATCATGCGAATATCGTAGGCCGACTGATCTTCGTGCAGGTATCGGCGCTCGAAGTCTCCTTTTCCGTTACTTATGTAAAGGGCCGCAATGCCCGAATCCTTCGCGCAGGTGGCCGCGTCCACGTCGCCATCCTCATCGACGTCCCCCAAAACAAGTGAATGCGGGCCCACCAGCCCCGGATCGATTTCGTGCGCCTTCCAATCGGGCCCTTTGTACCATACCACCCCTTTTCCGTGTCCGCGGGTGGCGAAAAAATCCGCATTTCCGTCTTTATTCAAGTCGGCTATTTGGATATTCGTCGCTCCCTCCTGCCCGGTCGCGATGTCGTGGCGCGTCCATGGCGCCGCGGATTTGCCCTTCACGGCCTTCGGTTGCTCCCACCACGCAAACCAGTTGCCCCCCTCGGCGATCTTTGCCCCGGCCGCAATATCGATCAGCCCGTCCTTGTTCACGTCCCCGCATCCCATGTAGTGGCTCAGCCCCGGCGCATCGCCCTGCGCGAACACGTTCCGCTGCCAAACCGCCGGCTTCGCAAGCGCCTTGCCCCGCGCCGGAATGCCGCGCGTCAGCTTGAACCACGCAATCGAATTTGGAAATGCGCCCGCCGGCTGCCCGGAATTGGCAATGATATCCACCGTCCCGTCGCGGTCGACGTCGCACGGAAAAAGCCCGTGTATGCCATTCACTCCTCCGCGGTTCGAATGGTCCACCTCGTGATACCGCCACGGTTCGGTCAACGGATTCGCCGGACGCTCCAGCCAGAACAACACGCCCGGTGAATACTGCGCGCCCACGTAATCCAGATCGCCGTCGCCGTCCACGTCCATCGCCTCGCCGTGAATCAGGCTCAGGCCCTTGTGCAGCGTGATGCGCTTCCAGTCCGGGGCGGGGAAAAGGTAGATCTCGCGCGCATTCAGATCGCCGCTGATCACGTCCGGCTTGCCGTCACCCGTGAAATCGGCCGCGTTCGCCGTGAAATTCGAAAAGCCCGTAGTCACAACGTGCCGCCGCCAGTTTGGCTTCGTTTCGTTCCAGTAGATGCGGATGTTCGAGGTGGCGCGCCCGCCGGCGATGATCTCCGGTTTTCCGTCTCCATTCAAATCCTCTACTGCCAGGTCCTCTACCGCCACGCCGTCATCCACAATCTGTTTCGCCCACTTGCCATCGGGCGCGCGCTTATAGAGCGCGATGCCGTAATCCTTCACCCGCCCGTTGTTGCGCCAACCCGCCGCGAGCTCGTCGGAGCCATCGCTGTCGAAGTCTCCCCAGCCCAACGCGTGTGCCTGCACGAGATTGCTTTCGATCACCTCGCGCTCCCACATCCGCCCCGGCTGCGGCAACGGCCGCATCAGCGTGCGCGCCTGAGGATCGTAGGCCACCGTCGGCTCCGTGTAGACCACAATTTTGTTCCCATGCCACGGCTCCACGGTCGCCAACCGCCGCACACGGTTCACACGCCCCAGCTTGATCTCGCCCGGCTCCCCCTCGCCAAACTGCCGCTTCGACCACGACCCCGTCTGGTACTTCTTGAACGCGAATACGCCCTCCTTGGAAGCCGCCCAGATCTCCCCATCCTCGATGATGAAGTTGTGCACGATGTGCAGCGAATCGTCCGCCACCTCCTGCGTCCACTTGCCGTTCGCCGGATCGGCCGGAGGCGTCAACACAAGAATGCGCGCGCCGTCGCCCTCCCAATCGGGCCCCTTCGTCCTCCGCCCATGGAGCGGCACAACAACAAGCTCGCTCTTCCCATCGCCCTCGACATCGCCCCACCGCATCCGGTGCAGCGTCCGCCCCTCCCCCGGCGGCCTCCCCGTTCCCGCCTTCCACCCCCCTGTCCGCGATCCCCCGCCCCCCGGTGTCCTCGGCGCCCCCGCCCCCCCCC
>CAYUZM010000818.1:0-3471 GCA_964449665.1 uncultured Solibacteraceae bacterium | reverse complement strand
GACTGGAGGCATGGGCTCCAAAGATGAGCCCCGCAGGAATGCCACCTTCACATACTTTGTAATGCAGTGGAAGCCGAGGAACCAGCCCTGCCCCTCCACGCCGTAGAACGGGGTGTTCCAACGGACCGCCTTGCGAACCGAGGGCACGGTGCGCACGATGAGCGCATCGAGACGGCGGCCCACATCGCGTTTCCAGCCGGGCATGGCGTCGATGTAGGCCTGCACGGGGGCGTCGCCGTCGGCTTTGGCGATTTGCGGATTCCCACCCGAGAGCAGGACCGGCTTTGCTGGGGCACGCTTTGCTGCAACGCGCTTGGCTGGGACGCGCTTGGTTTGGGCGCGCTGGGCTGGCGCGCGCTGGGCTGGGGTGCGCTTGGCGGCCGCCTTCTTCATTCCTAAAGGTCGACGAGCCGCTGGCTGGTGTCGCCGAAGCGTTCGAGCTTCACGCCCATGCGGTCCATCATCGAGAGCCACAGGCTGCACGCCCGGCGGCCGTCGGCGGGCCGTTCGCGCACGTCGAGAATGCGGCCCGGCTTGAGCGTCCCGTTGCCCTTGCCCGCGAGCACGAGCGGCATCTCGTCGGCGCTGTGCTGGTCGCCGTCGAACAGGTTCGAGCCGCCGAGAATCATCGAGCTGTCGAGCAGCGACTGGCCGCCCTCGTCGATCTCCTTCAGCCGCTGCACCAGGTAGGCGTACTGCGCCATGGGGAACGGGTTCGTCTGGGTGTACGTCGCCTCGGCCGCCGCGGCTTTGCCGTTGTGTGTGAGGTCGAGGTGCAGCGGGCCCTTCACGCCGTCGATGAACTTGAAGTTCATCTGCGAGAGGTCGTTATTGAGCATCAGCGTCACCACGCGCGTCTTGTCCATCTGGAAGGCGAGCACGGTCAGGTCGAGCATCAGCTTCATGTGGTCAGGGACGTTCTGCGGCAGTTCGTCCTTGGGGCGCGGCATGTTCGGCTTGGCGATTGTGGGACGCCAGCCTTCGATGCGCTCTTGCTTCGAGGCATGCTCGATGCGCGTTTCGATGCTGCGGATGGATTCCAGGTACTCGTTCAGCTTGTGCTGGTCGCCTTTGCTGATACGCGGCTGCAGCGAGTGGGTCTCCTGCAGCACGGCGTCGAGAATGCTGCGGTCGAGCTTGCGTCCGCTGCCGTCGCCGACGAGCAGGTCGAACGTGCGCGCGGGGTAGATCTCTTTGGTTGCGGGCTTGGTCGGCGTGGCCCAGGAGATGCACGAGCCGTAGATCATCGACAGGCCGTCTTCCAGGCGCAGTTCGTTGGGCTCAATGCCAAGCGCCAGGCTGGGAACGGGCGTGGCCGCGCCGATCTCGCGGGCCAGCACCTGATCGAACGTGGTGCCGACGCGGATGTCTGCCGGATCGAGGCTCACCCATGCGCCCGAGAGCATGTTCGCCATGCGGCCCAGGTGCGGGCTGGTGGACTTCACGGCCTGCTCGTTGTACAGGCCGCGAATGAAGGTGAAGTCCTCGCGCAATGGGTTCAACGGTTCGAGCACGGGGCCGAGCTCCATGTTCATGCCGCTGCCGCCTTTGGCCCACCAGTGGATGGGCTCGACGCCGTTGGAGAAATAGACGAGGGCAAAGCGCGTCGGCGGCTTGTTCGCGGCGGCTTTGGCGGCTTTCGCGGCCGGGCCCGAGGACGGCGCAGCTTCCTGCGCCGCGGCCAGCGGCAGCGATTCCATCCACGGCAGGGCGAGCGCAACGCCCGCTCCCCGCAGGAAGTTGCGGCGCGATTTGATCGGCTTCATCGGTCACCTCTGGAAGAGTTGGGTGTGGCTGAGGACTTGAGTACGGCTGCGGGCTTGGGTACGTTTGACGGCTGTGGCGGCGCGGCCGCGCGTGCGCTTTGCACGGTGGCGGCAGGCGGCGGCGTGTCATCCTGGCCGCGGCGGTTGCGGAACTGCGGGCTGTTCACGATTTCGAGGGCGAGTTGGGCGACGGTGGCGTCGGGGCCGGCCTTCACCATGCGGTCGAGCAGAGGAAGGTCGGAAGCGAGAATGGTGCGCCCGAGGGCGTATCCGATCAGCTTCTGCGACAGGTTGCGGCGGACTTGCTCATCCTTCTGTTGCAGGTATTTCACCAACCCGTCTATGCCCGCAATATCGGAGTTGTCGGCGGCGGTGCTCCAATCTTCGATGGCCTTGCCGTCGGAATAGGTCTCGCGCCAGCGCCCGACCGGATCGTACTTCTCGAAGGGGAAGCCGAGGGGGTCGATGCGCAGGTGGCAGGCGGCGCACGTGGCGTTGCGTTTGTGCGAATCGAGGCGCTGCTTCACGGTCTGCTCGCCGAACAGCTTGTCGTCGGCCGGAATGGAGCCTGCATCGGGCGGAGGCGGCGGCGTGGGCGTGCCAAGCACGCGGCGCAGCAGCCAGTCGCCGCGCTTCACGGGACTGGTACGAAGCGGGGCCGAGGTCGCGGTGAGCACGGCGCCGAGGCGCAGCATGCCGCCGCGCTGGAACGCGTTCGCCCCTGTTACCAGTTCAGGTTCCAGCTTGGACTTCACTTCCTTCTTGATGCCGTAGTGCTTGGCGAGGGGCGCGTTGAGGAATGTGTAGTCGGCCGTGAGGATCTCCTTGACGGGGCGGGTCTGCCGGATGATGTGGTCGAAGAAAGAAACGGCTTCTTCATACATGGCCGACTTCACCTCGTCGGTGAACTCGGGGAAACGGGAGTTATCGACGCCGCGGTAGGTGTCGAAGTGGTAGAAGCCGAGCCACTGGCCGAAGAACTCAGTAGACAGGCGGCGGGCGCGCGGGTCGGCGGCCATGCGCTTCACCTGGCGCTCGAGTTGGGCGGGGTCGTTCAGCTCGCCTGCGGCGGCGGCGCGGCGCAGCTCTTCGTCTGGGACCGAGGACCAGAGGAAGTAGCTTACGCGGCTCGCCAACTCGAATGGGGCCAGCGGTTTGGCGCCGGAAACCTGAGGCGGCTGTTCGACACGATAGAGGAACGCGGGCGCGACCAGGATTCGGGAGATGAGGGCGCGCGTGGCCTTCTCATGGTCGAGCTTGGAGACTTCGCGGGCGTTGGTATAGAAGCGGCGGAGGCGGTCCTTTTCAGCCGGCGTGAGCGGGCGGCGCCAGGCTTGCGAGGCGAAGCGCAGGCAGTCTTCGATGTGGCCGGGCTGGGCGGCGAGTTGCGCCTTGTGCGCGGCATCGTAGACGGTCTTGAGTTGCCGGACGTAGCCGCGCGGCTCGGCCGGAAGGGCTTCGAGATCAGCCGCGGTGAGGTCGCCTAACTTCTTTCCTTTGAGATCCAAGTGATACTTTTCTACAAGGAATTGTAGAAACACCGGATGGTAGTCGAACGAGGTGAAGAGGTCGGCCCAAGCCTGCTCCAGGCGGGTGCGCGTGGCGTCGTCGAGCATCTTTTCGACCAGGAACTTGTCTTCGCGAACGTACTTGAGCTGCGTGTGGAAGCGGTCGCGCTCGGGCTGGTTGTAGTCGTTGTTCCAGG
>CAYUZM010000817.1:0-3473 GCA_964449665.1 uncultured Solibacteraceae bacterium | reverse complement strand
GGCCACCATGACAATTGAAGAAGTGATCCATCTCAAAGGGAATCAGGAAGATCGATGACTTTGCCGGCCCGCCGTCGCGCGCGCCGAGCCATGATAGGATGAAGGTTCGATGACGCAATTGAAGCGTCTTCCAGGAGATATGGGCGAATGACCAAAGCGGACCTGATCGAAGAAGTTTCGCGCGTCGTGGAAATGACGCGTAAAGATTCCGAAGTGATTGTCGAGGCCATCTTTGACTCCGTTGTCCGCTCCCTGCGCGGCAACGACAAAATCGAAATCCGCGGCTTCGGCAGCTTCCGCACCCGCCAGCGCCAGGCCCGCATCGGCCGCAATCCCAAGACCGGAGCCCGCGTCGAGGTTCCCGCCAAGCGCATCCCTTACTTCAAGCCCAGCAAAGAGTTGAAGGATTTGGTTAACGGTGACGAAGGGGCGACCGTGGCTCCGGCCGCCGCCGAACCCACGGCCTAAACCAAGCCGCCGCGTCCGGGCCGCGACCAACGGGAGCGGTCAACCCTCATGGACCATCTCTGGACCCCCTGGCGTTACCAGTACATCGCCGGCGCCAAGCCGGATAACGGTTGTATTTTCTGCGCCAAGCCCACCGAAGACAACGATGAGGGCAACCTGATCGTTCACCGCGCCGCGCACAACTTCGTCATTCTGAACCTGTTTCCTTACAACAGCGGCCACCTCATGGTGGTCCCCTACGCGCACCTTGCCACCCTCGAGGCCGCGCCGGCGGAAACCGCCGCGGAACTTTTCACTCTCACCCGGCACTGCGAAGCGCTGCTGCGCCGCCTCTATCGCGCCGAAGGCGTCAACCTCGGCATGAACATAGGCGCCTGCGCGGGAGCCGGAATCGCCGGGCACATTCACATGCACGTCCTCCCCCGCTGGACCGGCGATGCCAACTTCATGTCTACCATCGGCGAAACCCGCGTCATCCCCGAAGACCTCCCCACCACGTGGCGGCGGCTGCGGGAGGCGTGGGACGGCCCGGGCGCGTAGTCACAACTGAACTGAACTTCCGTCCCGCGCCGCCGGGTCCCACAAACCCCTTCACCTACAGGAGGAATCGCTGCGCCGCCCTCCCATTTCCGCCGCCAATCCGGCTCCCGCCGGTACACCCCACGCTAGAATGCAGACAGGAAAGCTGCTCCGCGTGGCTTTCACCCTCCGAATTTTTTTCTCCCGTCCAGTACTTGAAATTTTCGACAGCGCGCGCTATGTTTAACTTGTCAGTTAATTAACTAATTAGTTAAATACAATGCAACCCGACGCCCTCAGCGCCACCTTCGCCGCACTGGCCGACCCGACGAGGCGCGCGATTCTGGCTCGCCTCGCCTCCGGTGAAACCTCGGTCAACGAACTCGCGCAACCATTCCAAATCAGCTTGCCCGCCATCTCGCGGCACCTGAAAGTCCTCGAACACGCGGGCCTGATCACGCGCGGGCGCGACGCCCAATGGCGCCCCTGCCGCATCGACGCCCGTCCGCTCAAAGAGGTGGCCGGCTGGGTGGAACACTACCGTGCCCACTGGGAGGAGAGCTTCGACCGCCTGGAAGCCTACCTGGGCCAACTCAAGAACAAGGAGAACAAACATGCCCGAAAGAAGCGCTAGCCCGGCCGCGGGCGAACGGCTGATGGCCGGTGAACGCCTGACGGCGGGCGAAGTCCCGACCGCCAGCGAAGCCCCGACGGCGGGCGAAGTCCGCATCACCCGCGTCTTCGACGCCCCGCGCGCGCTTGTCTTCCACGCCTGGACCGATCCCGAGCGCTTGGCGCAGTGGCACGCTCCGCGCGGTTGCACGATCACCTTTTCGCGGTTCGATTTCCGTCCCGGCGGCACTTTTATCAGCACACTGCGCACCCCGGAAAACTATGAGTGCCGCTGCCGGGGCGTGTACCAGGAAATCACCGCCCCCGAACGCATTGTCTACACGCTGGCCTTCTCCGACGAAGAGGGCAACCTCGTCGAGCCCTCGGCCCGCGGCATGGACCCGGATTGGCCTCGCGAGACCACGGTCACCGTCACCTTCACCGAACACAACGGCAAGACCACGCTCACGCTGCACCAGACGGTTTCCGAGCCGCTCGCCCGGAAAACGGGAGCCTACCCGAGCTGGTTGGAGATGTTCGACCGGTTGGCGGAAGGCCTGGACGGGGCCGGAATCCTGGCGTCCCGTTAAGGTTCCCGCACGCCGCCGCGCCCGTCGCGATACCACGGCACCTTCATCCGCATGAGGTTCGCGAAGCTACGGTTCGGATTCAGGAAGCTGCGCACCATCAGCCGGTAAACCGAATTGCCGCTCCAGCGCTCCGCGCGTTGAATGAGAAAGCGATCCACGGCATCCTCGGCCAGCATGACGCCCATGCCGCCGAGCGGGGTTACCACCAGGTCGACCGCTCCGGACGACTTCCGGTCCAGGCCCACGTTCCCCAGCGAGGCTTCGCTGGCCGGGCCGAACTCGAAATTGAGGCTATAAAGCGTGGAAAATCCCATCGCCCGCAACCGGCTCTTCCAGTACACGCGGGAAGAGCCGAACTCGGAACGCCGGTAGCTGGGGTCGTTTTGAACCTGAATGTAGCCGGTGACCGCGCCCATGAAAGGGTGGCCCACGTAGTTGACGATAAACGGGTCGCCGTCACCCCAACCCCGCAGCCCTTTTACGGACTGGAAGTAGTCCCTCGCGAACGGTCCTCGGATGGCGGCGCGCGTGCCGGGCTCGGTCGCGAACCGGAAGCTATGTTGAATGCCCAGAAAAAGGGCCGATTGTTGCAGGGCCGGTTTCCACTGGAAAGGCTCCGGATCTTCCGACTGGTTGGTGGCGCGGGCCATCGGCGCCAGGAGCATTGCCACGCCCAGGTAATGCAGAAAACGGGTCATTTCCATACCTCATTCGGACAGATTGGCAGGCCGTTCCCGAATGTCCTTCCATTATAGAAAGGCCGGCCGCGGGGCTCCGAATTTCGGTGGATCGGGTAGGGTGATCTGAATTCCGCGCGGGCCGGGGCCGGGTGTCCGCCGCCCGGCAAAGGCCGGCTGCCCGCACCCGGCAACGGAACGGCTTCCGCCTATTGCCCCGCGCCGTTCTGGCCGATATTCCGTATGTGTTGATCCCTCTCTTGCTTTTCGCCTCGGCCGCCCATACGGTGGCCCATGACGCCACGCCGCTGCGCGTGGCCTGCGACAGCTCGAGCGAGACCGTTGCCCAGCTCAACCCCGGCGACCCGATCGCCATTCGCTACGCCCTGGCGAGCGACTCCGGGCCCTGCTACAAGGTGGCCGCCGAGACCGGCGGCAAGCAGTGGGAAGGCTGGCTTCCGGCCTCGGCCCTGACCAACCTCGAACAGTTTGAAAAAGCACGCAACTCGGCGGCGCAGCTTAACGCGCCGACGCCGGAGGCCCTGGCCGAGCCGAAGTCCTCGCCCGCGTTGAACTCCGCGACCGCGCTGAAGTCCGCGACCGCGCT
>CAYUZM010000816.1:0-3477 GCA_964449665.1 uncultured Solibacteraceae bacterium | reverse complement strand
AAACGGAAGGGAGTGACGTGATGCGGAACTTGCTGACGATTGCGCTGGTCGCCGCGTTCGGATGGCGCGCATCGTTCTACGCGCTCGCTGCGCTCAACCTCGTCATCATCGCCCCGCTCGTCATGGCCTTCATCAAGGACCTGACGCCGCAAAGGGAAGCCGAGGTGCGTCGATCGGAAGCAGCAGCCGGCAGTCTGGCGGGCGGCATCGCGGTTTTGTTCAGGAAGCCGTGGATGGTGAGGTAATCGCACAGGATGCGGATGGCGCGCGGGGAGGATTGCGTGTGCGCGGCGATGGTGTCTGGGGTGGAGTGGCCGCGGGCGATTGCGGTGAACAGGCTGATGTCGAGAGCGGCGTTGAGGGCAGCGGCCTTCTGGTACGAGATCAGCGTATCGAAGATGAGTCCGGGGTTCGGGGCGTTGGGTTCCATGGGTGTTCCATATGATACGCGGGAAACGGGGCAGGGTGCGGATCGGGCGTGCTCCACTTTAGCGGACACGGTTGGAACGGGCGCCGGCGGGGCATGCCGGAGGTAATCGTCCACAGCGAGGCGAGCGGGGAGAGAGGCAATTGGCGGCCTGGGCCGGTAGATTGCGGGAGGGGGACGAAGGCGCAAACCTGATCAGATCCGGTGCAGATCATGCCGATACGACGTGTACGGTGCGTTCAGCGATCATGCGGGCGAGGCGATTCGGGTGCCGCCGCGGGGGAGAAGGAGGATCGCGGGGGCGGGGCAGGGCAGTCCGGCATGAATCGCAACCTAAAGAAAACGCTTTGCCCCGACGAATTATTGCAATAGGATGACTGTAAGGTGAATCTTCGGAAACATTTCGCTTGTGGGCATCTGGCCGTGGTGGCGGGCCTGTTGGCAATGGGCACGGGGGTGTTGCAGGCGGCGGAGGAACGGCGCGAGCTCACCGTTTGTGTGGGGAACGCGACGGCATTGGACAAGGCATTGGCGCGGGAATGGGAAGGGGAGTTGCGGAGAATTCTCGCAACCAGCGGGCGCGAGCTGCGGTTGGCGGGCTGCGACGAGGATGGCGCGGTGCAGGTGTACTTCATGCGGTTCCATCCGAGGGAGGCGTCAGCGCTGGGGGCGGCGCGGACGCGGCGTGAGCGGGTGCTGCCTCTGCTGGAGGTTTACAGCGAGCCGGTGGCGGCGTTGATTGGGACGCGATTGCCTGGCTTGTTGGGGAAAGCGATGGCGCGCGTGACGGCGCACGAGCTGACGCACTATGTAAGGCAGGAAACAGAGCATGCGGAAGCGGGCGGATTTTCGGGGCAATACACGGCGGGGCTGCTGTTGGCGGCGCGGCCGGAGTATTTTGGGGTGCGGTAGATCAGGGGCGAGATTTACCTACAATTGATCGCAAATTAAGCTGAACACGTTAGCATGGATGCTATGATCGCTTCATGAAGGGCAATAAAATGTGCCTAGTTTTGAGGTGAGGACATTTTTTATGTCAGGTATTTCACTTAAATGCTTGGTTCTGTTTTCATGTAATGGCTGATTCGTTTGATGGCAGTCGAGTCTGTTTACGATTTTGAATTGCAGCAGCCGCCGGAGTTCGACTACGACTGTCCGCACAAGAACGGCGTAGTGGAGTGGAAATTCAAGATTGCGCGAGTCGTCGGCAGCCAGAGCGCCGTTGATAGCAGTGGTCTGCTGACCAACCCCAGCACCGCCATTGCGAATGGAATCGTCTCGGCCAAGGCAAATCTTGTTTTCGACGTGACAGACCGCCACTATGGCAGCACCCTATGGACGTGGCGCCCCATACAGGACAAGATCATGGTGAATGGGCATACCATCGCGGGCACCACAACCAGCAGTGCCGGTCCGGGCACAACCTTCGCCTCTATCCAGAATCGATTCGAAGTTCCGATCGAGTACCTTAAGTTTGCGCGCAGAGTGCCAGGAGAGGCGCTTTCCGAAGACCGGTATGGGGAAAACACCGTCACCTTGGTGCCCAACCAGAACGTCTTCGACGAAACTGACGGACAAATTCTCTGCGGCGGCGAAGTGCGGGAATTGCAGGTTTGGCCGATGCGTCTCGAGTTTGACGCGATGGCGCCGGTGATTCTGATTCATGGAAACAATTCGACCTCGGCCTTCTTTGACGCCTTTGGATTCTACTCGACGCTTGCCAATCGTGGGATGCCGGTAGACAAGAGCGTTCAATTCATACCAAGTTCCGGATTGATCGAAGAGAACAGCGGACAACTACTAGAGAGGGTGCCGGCGATTGCCCGCGAGTTTGGTGCACAGTGGGTCCATTTGGTGACGCATAGCAAAGGCGGACTCGATGCGCGGCGATTCTTGGTACGGCTCGCAGCCTTGGCGGAGCCTGAGGTGGGCGTGCTGTCCCTGACTACTCTTGCCACTCCTCATATGGGATCGGTCGGCGCCGACTATTCGGTGGCGGTGAGCGGCAACAAATGGACTTTTCCCGTGTGGTTGACGCCGACGCTTCACCCTGACGCGTTTACGCTCCGACTGTTTGCCGGTTTATTTGCCTATTCGGAGGGAGCGGACAATCTGCGTGTGAGTTACGTTCGTGATGAATTTAATCCAAATAACTTAAGAGATTTGCCGCTGGACACTTCTGTGAGCTACATGTTTCGAGACACTCGCTATCGCGCATTGGGGGCCGACGCGAATGTGGATAACAGTACTGACTCGAGCGGCGTACCCACAATCCCAGCCCTTGAAACGGTTGGAGCTGAAATCGGAGTTGCGGCCTCGCCCGACGCGAAGGCGCGAATTTTGCAGTTCGCCTATACTACGCTCGGGTGGGTTCGCGAATTGAAACTCAATTTTCCTCTGAGGCAAGTGGAAGTCTACTACCCGGTCGGCTATTTCGCCGAGAATGATTTCCTTGTCACAAAAGACAGTGCAACTCTTGCCAACTCCAGCACGCTCCACCCATTTCAAAGCCCCGCGTTTGCCAAGAAAAATCACGGCAATGTGGCAGACGGCAACTTGACTGGAGATGTGATTCCATTCGTTTTGGACTCGATTCGACAGGCGGGAGCAGTGGATAACTTTCACTAGGTTCTATATGCAATCAAACTCCCTGGAATCGCGGCGTTCGATATTGCTGCTGGGAATTGCATCGTTTTTGCTGGATGCCTGCGGTACTGAACCCAATCTCCGAGTTCAAGCAAGCGCGTCGGGGATCCAGGTTGCGTTCGTCGAGTTCCCCGTTTGGCGGCGCGATGCTAGTCAACCGTTGTCTTTGGCGAACGAATTCTCGGGACGGATTGCAGGAGTGGGTTCAAGCATGGAACTTCTGGTTCGAGGCGGTAGCGAGAGTGCCATGAGTTCAATTGACTGCTATGCGATCAAGCTGCAGCCGCCATTTTCGGTACGCAGTTCCAAGCTCACCGAGTGGGAGTCTGCCGCAGCCGAAACTCCTCCGAGAAAGCAGGACATTCCGTTGCCCCGTGACGATGAAATCGTCAAGTCGTTCAAAA
>CAYUZM010000815.1:0-3485 GCA_964449665.1 uncultured Solibacteraceae bacterium | reverse complement strand
CCCTCTGCCGTCATTGCGTGCCAGCGTGGCGTCATAGTCGTTTCCCTGCATGCATCGGACCACGCGCCGCCCCCAAACGCCAGCGCCGCTGGCATTCGGCTTGCTACATCACGCCACGGGAAAGGAACGTTCGCCCCATGAATCGAGCCGCCGTTCTCTATGCAACGCGCGAAGGCCACACCGCTCTGATCGCCGAATGCGTCGCGCGCAAATTCCGCGATCTCGGCATCCCCGCCGATGTCGTCGATCTTCGCCGGAAAGGCTCCACGGTTCGTCTCGAGGACTACCGCGCGGCCGTACTGGCGTCATCGGTTCACGTGGGCAAGCACGAACCCGCCATGGTGCGGTTCGCGCGCGAACACCGCGCCGCGCTGGACGCCATGCCCTCGGCGTTCCTATCGGTGTCCCTGAGCGAGGCCGGCGTGGAGTTGCCCCGTACGACGCCCGAGCGGCGCGCGCAATCCGCCGCCGGCGTGCAGGAGATGCTCGACCGCTTCTGCCTGGAAACCGGCTGGCACCCCACGCACGTTCTGCCCGTCGCCGGAGCTCTTCGCTACACGCAGTACAACTTCATCAAGCGTTTCATCCTGAAACAAATCTCCAAGCGCGCGGGCGGCTCCACGGACACCTCGCGCGACCACGTTTATACGGACTGGACCGCGCTCGCAGCCTTCATCGCCCGCTTCGCCGAATCCTACCGGCTCGACGCTCAGGGCCTCGCGCCGCGCGCCTTGACGTAGCGCGCAATCGTCTCCACCGTGTCGAGCCAAATGCCGTTGGCGGGGTCGCTCGCGTAGGCCAGAAACTGGTCGAGCACCGCCGCCTCCGTCGTCTGCGAACCGCGCGCGCCAATCTCGTGGCCCGCAAACACCAGCCAGCCGCCCGTCGCGGCGGCCTTCTCCACGGCCGTTTTCATCTGCTCGAAACTCATGCCGTCGGATTCCACGCCCAACAACTGCGCCAGATCGCAGTACGCCGGATCGTTCGCCGCTTCATCGCGAAATCCGCGCCCCACCAGAAATCGCTTCGCCACCAGCGGCACCGTGCTCCGCGTGCCCGCGCCGCGCCCGATGAACTTCGAACCGCACGGATAGGCAAACGTCGTGGACTTCACCCCAAGCAGCCGCTCAATCTCGCGATTCGCCGTATCTAGATCGGCCTCGAACTTCTCCGCCGTGTACTCCTCCAAACTGTTCTTGCGCGACCACGGAAAATTGCCCGAACACGGGTGCGTGAGCGAGTGGTTGGCAATCTCGTGCCCTTCCCGCACCGCGCGCTTCCAGCCTTCCAGCTGCTTCTCGGCGCTGCGCGGGTTTATAAAGAATGTGGCCTTCGCGCGATGGCGCGCCAGCACATCGAGACCCGCCAGAACCTGGCTCGCCCGCGCGTCGTCGAAGGATAAGCTCACGGCCACGCGCTTGCCCTCGGGGAAGGCGAACGTGCCCTGTCCCGGCAACAGGCCTGCCGCGGCGAATAGCATCGTCACCAGCATCGCGAATCGTTTCATCGCGACGATCCTACCACCAGCCGCGGCGCGCCATCTTCACTCCACCCGCGGCCCCGCGATCGTCGTCGCCCCACGCAACACCGGCCCCTCGACTGGCATCCCGCGAACTTCGATGAACCTGCCGCCCGCCGCCTGCACAATCCTCACCGCCTCACCCGCCCGCACCTTCGAAACCATCAGGCCCACCAACACCGATTCCTTCTCCACCCCCATCCCGTAGTAGCCGCCGATCCCCGCGCCTAGCAGCGCGGCCAGTCCCACGAAGGCCAGCACGGCCAGCCAGGGAATGCCTTCGGGCACGGGCGCGATGAACGCAATGGCCAATAGCAGCGACAAGAGACCCGCCGCGGCTGCTCCGGCCGCCGCGCGTCCCCGCTTGGCCGCCGCCAGTCTCTTGTGCAGCCGGCTCTTGGCGTCCTCACCCGTCACAATCGCCGCCTCGCTTACGTCGAACCGCGCCGCGCGCAAACGCTCCAACGCTTGGGCCGCACGCTCGGGAACCGGAAAGAATCCCGTCAGTTCCATCACAGCCTCCTTACGACTTCACCTTGAGCAGGTTCACCACGCGGCGCACGCCTTCGGTCGCCCGCGCCACCTGCTCGGCTTCGCGGCTCGCTTCGATCGACCCCACCTCGCCCCGCAGCGTCACGACGTTCTTGGACACATCCACGTTGATCGCACTCGCCGGTGTCTTCTCATCGGCCGCCAGCTTCGCCTTGATCTTCGTGTGCAGCCAGGCGTCTTCCAGAGACGCGCCCAGCTTCTCGCCCGCGCGCTCGGCCGCTTCGCGCGTCTGCGTGGCCATCTCCGCCGTGTATTGGCTCAACGCCACATCCGCCGGTTTGACCTCGATCTTGTCGTTCACCGTGTACGCCGGTTGCGCGTCGCGGGTCAAGGTCACCAGTTGCAGCCGCGCCGACTGCGTCGCCACCGCGCCGGAAAGCGTGATCGATCCGCGATCCACGTCGGCGTCCACATCCACGTTCTCGCCACCGCTCACGCCGCTCGCGGCAATACGGTGCCTCACCACCTGCTCCACCTCGTCGTCGGTCGGCTTTACCGCCTCCACGCGCGGTGCCGTCGTCGGCGAACACGCCGTCCACGCGCCCAGCGACGCCCCGAGTAACATCAGCTGTAACTTATAACTCATTTCCTGCCTCCTGTTCGTAGTCTTCACTTAAACGCCGCCGAAGAAGAACAGCAGCAACAAAATCACCAGCACCGCCGACAGACCGCCGGAAGGATAGTAACCCCAATTCCGGCTATGAGGCCATGCGGGCATCGCTCCGATGATCAAAACCACAAGCAATAACAAAATGAGTAAGTTCATCGTTTCTATCTCCTTTGCGGGCCCTCCGCGAATGGCGCGCGCCGCGCCGGGCGTTGCGCGCGCCGTCCGCGCGGGCTAACGCGACCGGCCCGCGGTCATCCCGTGACTGCTGCCCCGCGGCACCGGCTTGTCCGTCGCCGCAAAGTCGGCGGCCGACTCCGAAGTGGACGAGATATCTTCGGCGCCCGAGTTCCGCAGAATCGTCTCCGCCCGCGAACACCACTCCCGGTCGTCGCAATGAACCGACAGCAGAATCGCGCCGGCGTGAACACGCCCCTCGAAACGCTTCGCCTCATACTCCGGAATGCCAAACCCGGCAATCGCGCCGCCTATGCCGCCGACAGCGCCTCCCGCGCCCGCGCCCGCCATCGCGGCCATGATCGGACCGGCCGCGATAAACGGTCCGACGCCCGGAATCGCCAGTGCCCCGATTCCGGCCAGCCAACCCAACGTGCCGCCCACGAGCGCGCCCGACAGTGCGCCCGTCGCCGCGCCTTCGGGAGCCTTCGTGCTCTTCGCATAGGCCAGATCCTTGTTCCCCAGATTTTCGGGGAAAAGGACCGAAATATCGGTTGGCCGGAAACCCCCCGCGCGCAGGCCGTCATAGCACGTTTCACGTCCCCTTCTCGGTGCATAAAGACAAAACAC
>CAYUZM010000814.1:0-3491 GCA_964449665.1 uncultured Solibacteraceae bacterium | reverse complement strand
CTCGAAATCATTCCGGACCGCGCGCACCGCCAGTTCAACGTTTCTGACTCCCAATGAGCGCAGTTGCTCCTTCAGAAAGATCTCCCGATCCTGGGAGATCTTCTCCGCGCGAATCCGCTGCAACTCCAATCGCGTCGACTGCAACTCCTCACGGATCGAACGAATTTGATCGCTTTCGCTGTCCGCCGGAGGTTCTCGTCTCCCCGCCGGCTCGGCCAGAAACGAGGGAATCAGTCTTCGAATCTCCTCTTCGATCATTGTCCGGACATCATGGCTCGAATCATTGAGGCCCTCCGCCACGCCCCGCCTGCACTCCGTGGAATTCGTCGCCGTGTCTAGGGATTCACAATCAAATTGATCGTCCACGCTGCTCATCTATGCTCCTTACGCGCCTTCGATCTCGGCGGCGATTCTGTCCTTGATGTCTTGCCGCATGTCGCATAGGAATTGCAGCGCAAGTTTCTTGTGCACTTGCTTCCGCAACGTATCGGAACCGATGTTCATCGCCAGCAACCGCTCCGCGTCGGCCAGTTCCGCGCTAAACTCCCCGATGTCGAACTGATCCATTCCGGAGACATCCACATGCGCCGTTTCCGAACGCGCCTCCAGAAGCGCGTGTAGAACATTCCGAATCGCGGCCTTCACCCAGTCGCCGTATGCCCGCAGGACCTCCTGCGTAACCTGAAAGTCCCGCTGCTTACTTAGGCCAGACTGCTTCGCCACGACCCCACCCCAGCCAGACTGATACGACACGTGGCACACACGAAAGATCTCGGCCTTTAACCGTTCCAGATTGTCAGCGGCAATCTGATACACTTTGCCCTCTGGCTCGGTCCACCCAAATCGGTCCTCCGGTGACAATTGAATGAAGTAACTGTCGCCCGTAATTTGGTTCCACTCGCGGTCGGAATAGACAACCGGGGTCGCGTACAGGCCCATGCTCAGGGCCCAGGACAGCGCATTTGCCTTGTTGTAGTGCTCAAGTTGGACGTTGCCAGCCCGTTCCATCAACCACAGTCCCTGAGGCAAGTTGAAACACATGACGGGGACTCTCGCGACCCGGCTCAGGCAATGGGCCGTCTCGCTAATTACCTCGGCCGCCGGCTTGCCCTCCACTGACTCGGTGACTCTGGAAACCCTTACCGAATACTTGTCGTACTCGTACAACATGTACGAGTTCCCCGATTCGCCCTCATTTGATACCTCGCGTCCTCGCGGAATCTTGACCACGATCCTCGCCAGAGAGCCGTCATCTTCATATTCCCAATTCGTAACTTGTTCAGGCGAGCAACTGATCAAGTACGCTTTATCGGCCCCAGCGCTCACCTCGTCCGCCCTCGTCGCCAGCTGTTGCTTCACGCGCGGAAAATCGAGAATTACGTAAGCCTTGCCGAATAGTGTCGCATCCCGGAGCAGGGATCTGAAAAACTCTGCAATACTTGTGCCCTGGCGATCGCAGTTCTCAATAAACTCCGATACCGCCATGCGGGTATCATCCTCGCACTCCTCCAGGAGAATGACAGGCTCCCGGCGAAATAGTGAGGCCAGATACCAATCTATAATGGATCCGATGTAGTTCTCATAATAGGATGCGGCAAGTCGTTCGCGATAGACTTCGATAGGCTCCTTTTGCCGGCGCCCATGTCAAAGCTCGGCGTGGTCCTTTAATGTGTCCCAGCCGTAGTAGAGGCATCGCGCCGTCTTCCATGAACGCAGACTCTTGGTATAGTCGTCATGTTCCTTCATGATGTCCATCAAATCGCCCCTCGCTAATCCCCGCTAGAGTAGTCGCCGATGCTGCTCTCCGTGCGGCCGAATCTGAGAAAACTCTTGCCACACAAGATAGCCGAGCGCGTCCGACAGATGACTGCGGTCGGGATCGCTCGCTTTGTCAATAATCGAAGACTTCTCCTTGAATCGCAGTTCTTGCAGATCCTTTGTCAATTCCTCGCACTTCCGGTCGATGAACAGCCTCGCGCCGCCTTGCGGCGACTTCAGCAGCGCATTTACAAGTGAGACTCGGTCCAAGACCTTTGGATTCTGCCGCGGCACGGTCAACGTGAACTTAACCGCCGGATTTCTCGCGAGCGTGCCGCGAACGATCTCATAGTCACTTGCACCCTTAGTGCTCCTTGAATTCCCACTCGCGTCACCATATATCCGCACAGGTGCCTGGTGATCGCCGTAGCGTTCCACGAACTCCTCACACATTTCCTTCGTCCCTGACCGCCGTAGCACGAGTTCATCGAGAACGATCAACTGTTCCCCGTTCCGCTGTGCGACGATCGAACACATGGGGTCAACATTGAAGTCAAACGCCCAGAGCAATGGCGCCCCCAGGTCCCGCGTGGTTTCGATCAGGTTCAACTTCCGGTCAAATGCCCCATATACCTGGTTGTGGTCGCCGGTATTGTACTGTCCCAACACTTCCTGCCTATACTCAGCCTCGCAGTAGCTATTCATTAACAGGTCGTAGTAACGTGGATTCCTGCCAAGAATGTAGCTGTTTTCGAACGGCTTCGCGGCAATGACTTTATACTCGGCCGCCATCGCTTCGAGAAACCGCCGGTACACCCAGTCGGCGCCCTTGGGCGTCCATACACCAAAGCCGCAATACTGTGTCGCCCTCGGATCGCGCAGTCGGGCTTCCAATTGCATCCACGACTCTTCCGTTGTATAAGTCAGTTCGTCTACGCCAAACCACGATAGATTGGTTCCGCGCAATGAGTCGCTGCTGCTCAGGCTTCTGAGTAGAATCTTGGCCTTTGTATCGAGCAATGTCAGCGTCTGATCAGCGCGGTTGTGCCTCCAAGGAATACCGTGTTCGCCCATGGTCTGCAGCATCGCCGCAAGAGTAGTGTCGTTCAGCATGCGATAAGTAGGCGCGCCGAGCAGTCCAATGCGACCAGGATTTAGGTAACACATCCGGATGGCTTCGTAGCAAAGCGCCTTGCTCTTGCCCGACCCCACCGGTCCTGAGAATCCCTTAAATCTACTCGATAGCTGATGAAAGTCAGCTTGCGATGGTAAGGGCGTGTAACAGATAGTGCGATTGTCTTGTTCCCGCTGACGGCTGTCCATTCAGACTCCACCTCACTGGCCGATCTGCCGCAAGCGTGATCCACTCCTCATTAGTCGAAATGTCGCTGATTCGAGCGGACCGCAATGCGTCCACTTTGTCACTCCCTCTCTTACTCTGGCAGCCACTTCGCTCAGCCAACAGATGATCGGGCGCCACAATTGAGTAACGCTCCGCGTGCAATCTTCCGTTGTAGTTCGCGTCACCCACCAAGGTCTGCCCTGCTCCTTACAACGCCAGCGTATCAGTGGGCGCATGCGGCCTGGCCCCGCAACATCGGCATCGTGTTGAATTGGAAGGTAGATATAGTGCGACGAAACTCGTGACCGGACTTGAGCGGCCAATAGCCGCGGATGAGGACTATTGACTATCACATAATATAGCGGATCAGAAAGGAAGCGAAGACTGTTTC
>CAYUZM010000813.1:0-3493 GCA_964449665.1 uncultured Solibacteraceae bacterium | reverse complement strand
GCACAGCTATCCGCACTGCTGGCGCTGCCACAAGCCTACGATCTTCCGGGGCACCGAGCAGTGGTTCATCAAGATGGACCACGAAGGGTTCCGCGACCGTGCGATGGCGGCGATTCACGGCGTGAAGTGGTTGCCGGCATGGGGCGAGGACCGCATTGGCAACATGGTCTCGTCGCGTCCGGATTGGTGTATTTCGCGGCAGCGCGTGTGGGGCGTGCCGATTGTCGTCTTCGGCTGCGCCGATTGTGGAGAGAAGCTCACCGATCCGAAGGTGCTGCATAAGGTTGTGGACCTCTTCGAAGAGCACACGGCCGATGTCTGGTATGCGCGCGAGGCCAATGACCTGGTGCCCGCGGGTACGAAGTGCGCCTCCTGCGGTGGCGGCAATTTCACCAAAGAGAACGACATTCTCGACGTCTGGTTCGACTCCGGTTCGAGCCACCTGGCGGTGTTGAACGAACAGTATGGCCTGGAATGGCCGAGCGACTTCTATCTGGAAGGCGGCGACCAGTACCGGGGCTGGTTCCAAAGCTCGCTGCTGATCGGCGTGGCGCTGAAGGGCGGTTCGCCCTTTCGCGGCGCGGCCACCAGCGGCTGGACGCTCGATGGCGAAGGGCGGGCGATGTCGAAGTCGCTCGGCAACACGATCGAACCCGAGGACATCATTAAGCAATACGGCGCCGAGGTGCTGCGGCTGTGGGTGTCGAGCGTCGAGTTCTGGGTGGATGTGCGGCTGACCGAGACGGTGCTGACGCGCTTGAGCGAAGCCTACCGGAAGCTGCGCAACACGTTTCGTTATGCTCTGGGCAACCTGAGCGACTTCGATCCGGTGGCCGACGCCGTGCCGATGCCCGAGATGCTGGGCATCGACCAATGGATTCTCACGCGCACCGATGCGCTGGTGGAGCAGTGCCGCAAGCACTACGACGAGTTCGCCTTCCATCGCGTCTATCAGGCGCTGTATAACTTCGCGACCGTGGAGCTGAGTTCGGTCTACTTCGACATTCTGAAGGACCGGCTTTACACGACCGCCCCGCAATCGCGCGCGCGGCGCAGTGCGCAGACGGCGCTGTACCGCATTCAGCACGCGCTGGTGCGTTTGCTCGCTCCGCTGATGAGTTTCACGACGGACGAAGTGTGGGGCTACATGCGGCGTCTGCCCGGCGACGCGGCGAGCGTGCACATGGCCGAGTTTCCCGCGGCGGGCGACGTGGCGTCGGGCCTCGACAATGCCGGACGCGCGCTGGTGGCCAAGTACGACCGGTTGATGGCCGTGCGCGAGACGGTGCTGAAGTCGCTCGAAATCGCGCGCGCCGATAAGTTCATCAAGTCGAGCCTGGAAGCCAACGTCGAGTTGCGGGCGGGTTCGGACCTGTTGCCGCTGCTCGAAGAGTTCGAAGCCGAGTTGCCGTCGTTGTTCATCACCTCGCAGGTGGATCTGCTGGGACACTCGGAGGCCGAGTTGTCGGTGGTGGTTCACAAGGCGGGCGGCGTGAAGTGCGAGCGTTGCTGGAAGTACACCCACGACGTGGGCGCGCGCGCGGAGTTGCCGACGGTTTGCGCCTCATGCGCGAGGGCGGTTGAGGAGGGCTGGGGCGGTTGAGCCCGGTTACCGGAATGCCGCGCCGTTGGATGGGCCCTGTTGCCGCGTTGCTCATAATCGCCGCCGACCGCGCGACGAAACGCTGGATCGAATCGTCTATTGAGCTATGGAGCTCGCGGACCGTTGTGCCGGGATTCTTTGACCTTGTCCATTCGCAGAACCGCGGGATGGCGTTTGGCCTGATGAACGACGGGGCGAGCGACATGACGCGATGGGTGCTGATTGCCGTCAGCATCGCCGTGCTGGGCTTCCTGATCCACCTCACGGTGCGCGCCTGGGGCGAGGCGCGCGAAGCCGTTCCGATGCCGTTGTTTCTGGTGCTCGGCGGCGCGATTGGAAACCTGTGGGACCGCGTGCAGCGCGGATACGTAACCGACTTTCTCGATTTCCACGTGGGCGGCTGGACGTGGCCGGCGTTCAACGTCGCCGATTCGGCGATCACGGTGGGCGCACTGTGGCTGATCTGGGAGATGATGCGCACGTCGAAGGCCCCGGCGGGAAAGCAGGCCTGACGTGTTTCCGAAGATCGTCTCGCTGCCGAACGGATTCTTTCTGCCCACCTACGGGGTGCTGGTGGCGGCGGCGTTTCTGGTGGCCATCGCCATTACCGCGCGGCTGGCGCGGCGCGCCGGGCTCAATGCCGACGACGTGACCGGACTTGGTATCAATGCCGCGCTGGCGGGCCTGATTGGCGCGAAGTTGTGGATGGTGGCGCAGAACGTCGATCTCTATATTCGCCAGCCTTCGGAGCTGTTCACGCTCTCCACATTGCAAAGCGGCGGCGTCTTCTTTGGCGGGCTCGTCGCGGCGGTGGTGGTGACGATCTGGACCATCCGTACGAAGAAACTGCCGCTGTGGCCCACTCTGGACGCCTTTGCGCCGGGCATCGCGCTTGGGCATGGCATCGGGCGGCTGGGCTGTTTCGCGGCCGGCTGCTGTTGGGGCGAGTCGTGCAACCGTTCATGGGCGGTCACGTTTCGCAACCGCGAGGCGTTTGACCTGACAGGTGTTCCGCTGGATACGCCGCTGCATCCGACGCAACTCTATGAGGCGGCCAGCCAGGCCTTGCTCTTCGTGGTGCTGTGGAAGCTATACGGCAAACGGATGGAGGGACGCTTCCCGGCCGGACGCGTGTTTGCGGTCTACCTGGCGGGGGCGGGCCTTTCGCGGTTCGTCGTGGAGTTCTTTCGTGCGCATGATACGGCGAACCCGTTCGGGGGGCCGTTGACGGTGGCGCAGTGGGTGGCCTTGGGGCTTATGGTGATCGCCGCAGGGGTACTTCGGCGGCCGCCTGAGACCCTACCCCCGGGTGTTTCCCCCAGACGAGCTTAGTTTTGTACCTAGATCGGCACAGGGATCTGAGGTAAACCGCCGCAGGGAATCAGGCGTTCCTCACTCTTTGCTGCGGTATCTTCCCGCCCCACATCAGAACGTATGTTCGATGGGTTTCTGTGGAGCCGATACGTACAATCAGGCTACGGAGTGGAAGGAGTATAAGCACTCCGCCGGAATCGATGCCTGGACAGCCCGAACAACACGTCAACGAGGGGTGCTGCAAGTTTTGCGGCGCACGGCTCAGCCTGGTCAAGCGGATGTCGCGCCAGGAGTTCTGCAGCAACGACCACCGCGATGAGTACATGCGCGGCCACGGGGACGCCGCGCTCGAACGGCTGCAGGAAACGTCGCGTCCGAAACCGCCCACCTCCAGCGGAGGGGTGCCTGGCCGGGGGGAATCCGATCACCCGGCCGCGATCAGGCCAACCGGGTCGATTCTGGGCCTTTCGGCTCCGCCGCCCGCGCCCGCCCGAAGCGATGCGGCGCAGCGGCTCGATCCCGCGCAAATTCGACAGGCGGCAGCGCCGCCTCCGCTGCGCCCAGCGCCGCCCCCAG
>CAYUZM010000812.1:0-3495 GCA_964449665.1 uncultured Solibacteraceae bacterium | reverse complement strand
CCGCGCTGCGCCAATTTCAATCCGAAATGAACTTCCGGCGGCCCTTCGAATCCGATACGGTTTGCGGCGGCGACGTAGATGCCGTTGGCGATGGCATGCGAGCGTTGAATCGTCTGCCAGGCCTCTCTCTGCGACGCTCCATGCGTGGCCTTCTCGTAAGGGTGCCAGCCGATGGCCGTCGGGTAAAACAGAATATTCGCTCCGCCCAGCGCCGCCAGCCGCGCGCCTTCCGGATACCACTGATCCCAGCAGATCAGCGTGGCGATGCGTCCGTAGCGCGTGTCGAACGTGCGAAAGCCCAAGTCGCCGGGCGTGAAATAGAACTTTTCATAAAAGAGTGGATCGTCGGGAATATGCATCTTGCGGTAGAGCCCGAGCGTCGAGCCGTCGGCGTCGAGAATCACCGCTGAGTTGTGATAGAGACCCGTCGCCCGCTTTTCGAAGATCGGAACGATCACCACGACGGCGTGCTCCTTGGCCACCTTCGAAAGAGCCTCGGTCGATGGTCCCGGCACGGTTTCCGCCCAGTCGAACAGGTCCGCATTTTCTTCGCGGCAGAAATACGGCGAACGGTACATCTCCTGCAGGCACACGATCTGCGCCCCGCGGCGTGCTGCCTCGCGGACAAGTTCCACGGTCTTGTGAGTATTCGCCTGTGCGTCGGCAGAACTGTTGGTCTGAATCAAACCCACACGAAACGTGAGGTCATGGGAAGCGGGCATAGTATTATTGTCCACATTATGCGGATCATGACGACGAGGGGTATCGTGTCCGCATTTGCGCTCGCCTCCCTGTTGAGCGCGCAAGTGCTCCGTGCGCAAATCCCCACTCCGAAGGAACAACTGGGCTACACGCCTGGCGACGATTACAAATTGGCCGACTACGCCGATGTTGCCGGCTATTTCCGCAAACTGGCTCAGTCCAGCGGGCGCATTCGCTTGGAAGAGTTCGGCCGGAGCGCGAACGGCAAGCCGATGCTGGTGGCGTTTCTTTCGAGCGAAGAGAACCTGAAACAATTGGGCCGCTGGAAAGAGATCAACCGAAAACTCGCGCTCGGCCTGGCGACGCAGGAAGAAGCCCGCCGCCTGTCGCGGGAAGGGAAAGCGATCGTTTGGATCGATTCGGGGCTGCACGCCAGCGAGGTCGCGCCCGTACAACACAGCTTCGATCTTGCCTACCGCATGATCACGGCGGAAGACGATGAGACCCGCCGCGTACGCGATCAGGTAATTCTCATGCAGGTTCCGGTGATCAACCCCGACGGCCTCGATTGGGTCGCGCATTGGTACCGCCGCAACGTGGGCACGCCGTTTGAGCTTGCGCCCCTGCCGCATCTCTATCACCGCTATGCGGGCCATGACAATAACCGCGACTGGTTCATGATGAACCTCCCGGAGACGCGGCACGTTTCGCGCATGTTCTACGAGGAGTGGTTTCCGCACATCATCTACAACCAGCACCAGTCGCCCGCGTTTCCCGCGCGCATTTTTGTTCCACCGTACGCCGAACCGCTGAATCCCAATATTCCGCCTGCCGTGCTCGAAGGCGTCAATATCATCGGCTCGGCGATGCGCGAGCGGTTTGCCAGGGAAGGCAAGGCAGGCGTGCTCAGCTATCACGGCTACGACGCCTGGTGGAACGGCGGCCTTCGCACGGCGCCCAAGTTTCACAACATGCACGGCATTCTGACCGAGACGGCCCTCCACAGCTACGCCACGCCGGCCGACTACGCGCTCTCCGACCTTCCAGAACGATTCGGAAACGGCATCCCCACCAAAGAGTCGAGCATCTTCTATTCCATTCCGTGGCTCGGCGGCAAGTGGGGAACCCGCCAGGCGATCGACTACATGTTGACTGCCGACTTCGCGATTCTTGAGCTCGCGGCCACACGCTCGGAGTATTTTCTCTGGAAGGCGTACGAACTGGCTCGCGCCGCGGTTGAGAAGGGTAATGGTGGTGGCCCGTATGCCTACATCGTTCCGGCTGTGCAGTGGGACGCCCCTGCCGCCGTGGATATGTTGCGCCGCCTCCAACTTGCGGGCATCCAGGTGGAGCGCGCGCGTGCGCCCTTCTCGGCGGGAGGCAAGACGTGGCCCACGGGTTCATTCGTATTGCGCGCCGCGCAGCCTTTTCGCAACTACTTGACCGATCTGATGGACAAGCAGGACTATCCGGAACTGCGCACCGGGCAATCCGGCCCAACGAAGAAGCCTTACGATGTCGCGGGTTGGACGCTGCCCATGAATATGGGCGTGGAGGTGCACCGGATTGAGCAGGGTTTCGAGGCGTCGCTGGAAGCTGTGGCGAAGCTCGAAGTGCCGCAAGGGTCCACCGATTTTCACCACACGGCTTCGTTTCGTACCGTCGCTGAAAAGCTCGCGGCCGGAGTGCGCGTGCGCCGCGCCGCCAACGGCGAATGGTTGGTGGGCGGGCAAGCGGCGGGGGGCGCCTTCGCGCACGGCACGGTTGAGTTGAAGATTCCACGCGTTGCGGTGTATGAGCCGTATGTCTCGAATATGGACTCCGGTTGGACGCAGTATTTGCTGGATGAGTACAAGGTCCCTTACGCGCTGCTCAAGAACGACGACTTCGTCAGAGGCGACTGGATGACGAAATTCGACACGGTGATCCTCGCCGACCAGACGATGGCTTCGATTTTGCATGGCAACCGCTTGGGCGAGACGGCGGGAACCGTGCGCTCCGCCAAGAGCATACCCGTGCTCCAGCGGCCTGAGTTCACCGGCGGCATCGGCCTGGCAGGCGTGGATCAGTTGGCATCGTTCGTGCGCGCGGGCGGCACGTTGCTCACGTTCGACTCGGCGAGCGACCTGCCGGTTCAGATGTTCCCGCTTCCGCTGCGCGCCAGCGCGCGGTCCGATGAGGACGGCAACGGCTACTACTCACCCGGTTCGATCATCCGCGTGAACGTCGATACGGCGAACCCGATTGCGTGGGGAATGCAGCAGGAGTCGTTTGCCTTCGCCGGTGGCGGAATTGCGTGGGACATCACGTTGCTGAAGGACTTTAATAGAGACGACCGAGAGGTGAAGGCCGTCGCGCGCTATGCGACACGGGATCTGCTGGCCAGCGGTTGGATCTCGGGCGAACGGGCTGTGCTGGGCAAAACGATTTTGGCCGAAGCGCGCTACGGCAAGGGCCGGGTGGTGCTATTCGGATTCCGGCCCCAGTTCCGCGGGCAGACGGTTGGCACATTTAAGTTGATTCTCAATGCGATTTACCAGGCGAGTGCCCGCCCCGTTGATTCGGGCACCGCCGCGAGTGGAGGAAAAGAGTGAGCGATCCGTTTCGAATTGGCATCTCCGACGATTTCTATACCGAAGCTGCCGAACCCCTTTCATACGTCTGCCAGAAGAAGTTTGCCGGAGTGGCCGGCCCGGCCGGTGGACAACTTCAGACCGCACCCGAACCATGGGCCGGGCCCGGTCCGGATAAACACTCAAGACCCCGTTTTTCCACCGCCCACCAAGTTGTACC
>CAYUZM010000811.1:0-3496 GCA_964449665.1 uncultured Solibacteraceae bacterium | reverse complement strand
TGATGAAGAACATCGAGCAGCGCAAGCAGACCATCATGAAGGTGTGCGAATCGCTGGTGCGGCGGCAAACCGAGTTTTTAGACTACGGTTTGGACCATTTGAAGCCGATGATGATTAAAGAGATCGCCGAAGAGATTGGCGTTCATCCGTCGACGGTCAGCCGTGCCGTTTCGAGCAAGTATGCGCACACGCCGCAGGGCGTGTTTGAGCTGCGATATTTCTTTTCCGAAGCAGTGCAGGGTCCCGCGGGAAGCGAGACGCCGCTGCTGCTGTTGAAGCGCAAGGTCAAGAAGATGATCGAGGAGGAGGATACCCATCACCCGCTAACCGACGATCAAATCACGGCGCTGCTGCGCAACGACGGCATTCAGGTCACCCGGCGTACGGTAGCCAAGTACCGGGAAGACATGAAGATTCCCTCCACGCACCAGCGAAGAGTTCGCAGTTAAGGTAGCCCGCGGCGCGGCCGGTAGTGGGTTTGGCCCGGCGCGGGATGAGGAGGACCGATGAAAATCGCCTATACCGGAAGGCTCGAAAAGCTCGATCCGGTCTCCCAGAAGAAGTTGGATGCACGCGTGGCCAAGCTGAGCAAGATGCTCGACGGCCGCGGCGAGAAAGAAGCCCACGTCATCTTCACCAAACAGCGGCATTTGCATCAGGCCGAAATTACGGTGAACGATTACGATCACCCGCTGGTCGGCGTCGGCGACGCGAGCGAGAAGCTGCCGGCGCTGCTGACTGCCATCGACAAGCTGGAAAAGCAGGCGGTGAAGCATCGCACGAAGTGGCGCGACACGCGGCGCAACGGAAACGGCGGCTTGAAAGCGGCCGTGGCGGTGGAGGCGGTACCGCCGGCTGAGGAAGCAGCGGCGCCCCGCATCAACCGCGTGCGCCTTACACGCAAGCCGATGAACGCCGAAGAGGCGATGCTGGAAATGAACGCGAAGAAGAACTACATTGCCTTCCGCGATTCCGATTCCGGCGGCGTATCGATTTTGATCCGGCGCGCCGACGGACACTTCGACCTCGTCGAGGCCTGATACCTTAGACATTGATGCCGCCGCGCTCCCGGGCTGGAAAAGGAACGAAAGCCAAACCCGCGCCCGGGAGAGTGGCGAAGCCCGCAAGCCAGGCCCGCCCCGCTGGAAGGCGCGCGGCAAATGCGGCCACGGCCGGTCCGGCGGCAGAGCGGCCGCATGAAACCGCGCCCGCGCCGGCGGCCACGGCGGCCAAGGCGCACGATCCCGAACTGATCCTCATTACCGGCCTGAGCGGGTCGGGCAAGGGCACGGTCATCCGCTGCCTGGAGGATCTGGGCTTCTACTCGGTGGACAATCTTCCGCTGGAACTCATGGAGAAGTTCGCCGAACTGACCAAGGATTCGCCCAACATCCGGCGCGCGGCGCTGGTGGTGGACGTACGCGAAGGGCGGAACCTGGAGCGCTTCCCGGCCATCTATGCGGCCTTGAAACGCAAGCTGCGCTGCACGCTGGTGTTTCTGGAGGCCGACCGCGACATCATCGTGCGGCGGTTCAGCGAAACGCGGCGGCCGCATCCGCTGGGAACCGAGCGTTCCGTCACGCGCAGCGTTCTGATCGAGCGCGAGCAACTGGCGCCGATACGCGATATGGCCGACCTCATTCTGGACACCTCGCGCTTCAACGTCCACGAGCTTAAAGAGGTGATCAAGGAGAAGTTCTCCACCACCAACCCGGCCGAGACCATCCGGGTTTATGTCACCAGCTTCGGCTACCGCAACGGCGTGCCGAACGACGGCGACCTTGTTTTCGACGTCCGCTTCCTGCCTAATCCCAACTACATCCCCGAATTCAAGCCACTCACCGGACGCAATCCGCGCGTGGCCCGGTACATTCGCAGCTTCCCGCAGACGCAGGAGTTTGTGAAACGCATCTCGGAGATGTTGGTCTACCTGCTGCCACATTATATTCGCGAGGGAAAAACGTACCTCACGATTGCTTTCGGATGTACGGGCGGGCAGCACCGGTCGGTGTTCATCGCCGATGAGATTGGAAAACGGCTGAAGAAGGCCGGATTTCACGTTCGGACGACCCATCGGGACGCTCCGAAGTAGGGAAAACGGTTCGCCCCTGGTACCAAACTAAGCACCACAAGCAGGTGTAGTTCACCTCTCCAATGGCGATTAAAAGACGAACATAGCCTTAGGGAATCCCCCACCGAACCCCTAGACGACTCCCCCCTCATGTGCCGGGAATGGGACCTAGAACTAGTACTTTTTCAAGCTTCAAGTGATTGAATTTCGAGAGACTCACCCCCGTGGAGTAGTACCGATCAGACATTTGTAAGCTATTGATCTCATAGTACTTTTGCGATTGTGCACACTCAATTTGAACCTGCCCTCAGACCCCTTCCCGTCGCTATACTCCTTGCGAGAGTTGTCCACAAACACTCAAAAAGTCTGGAGGAGACGAACAAATATGAAAAAATTCTTTATGATGTTCGCCGCGGCCGCAATGACGGTCAGCATGGCGAGCGCAACGGCAGTTACGACCGGGTCCACTTACGATTATCTGGACCTCTTCACCAACGACGGCACGGTCACAGTGGGTGACAAGCTGTTCAGCAACTTCGAAATCACCTGCACCGGCAGCAACTGCGTCGATCTGACGCAGGCGAACCAGGTTCAGGTTCAGGGCATCATCGAAGCCGGCACGCACTACGGCATTCAGTTCCGTGGCGCGTTCGCCTCGATTGGCCTGACCGACTACGTGATCACGTTCGACGTCGACGTGCTCGATCCGAGCAAGAAGATCAAGACCGTGGGCATGCGCTTCAACGGCAGCTACACCGGCACCGGCTTTGCTGACATCACCGAAGAGGCGTTCGACGGCGCGCTGGTTGGCTTCCTTCAGGTCACCAATCCTCCGCTCGTGCTGGAAGACAGCTATGACCTGCAGAACCCGATCAATTCCGGTATTCCGTACCAGGCTTCCTCGCTGTCGATCCGCAAGGACATGCTGCTCTTCGGCACCGACGCGCGGAACCGGGCGCAGGTTTCCGTTATCGACCAGTGGTTTGTTCAGACTGGCGAAATTCCGGAACCCGGCACCTACGCCATGATGGGCGCTGGCCTGCTCGCTCTTGCGGCGATTCGTCGTCGCAAGGCCTAACGAATCACAGGACAACTCCTCGGAGAGAAGGACCCCGGCACATGCCGGGGTCCTTTTTTGCATTTGGGCGATGCGATAAAATCCTTACATGGCCTTCTGTGCGTCGTGCGGCGCTGAAGCGAAAGGTGCGTTCTGCGAACAGTGCGGCGCCGCCTTGACCTCGCCGGATGCCACCATCCGCCTCTCCAATGAGGAGAAGGGCGAGAGCCTGCCGGAGAACGTGGCCTGCGCACTCTGCTACTTCCTGGGTTTCCTCACCGGCATTTTCTTCCTGCTGTGGCCCGCCTATAGCCAGAATCGGAGGGTCCGGTTCCACGCCTTCCAGTCGATTCTGTTCTCCGCCTTTT
>CAYUZM010000810.1:0-3496 GCA_964449665.1 uncultured Solibacteraceae bacterium | reverse complement strand
CGCCTCACCGGGCCTGTGTCGCCCGCTCGGGTTTCGACACCAACCGTGGGGTCCCCGCCACCCCAAGATCGGCGATCAACTCCACCCGGTTGCCCATGATCTCCGCCGTGAGGCGCGCCTCCTCGGCCACCGGAATATCGCTCGTGCCCGCGCACGCAATCACGATGGTCCCCTTGCCGCGGATCGTTTTATCGCGCCACACGCGCAATACGCCGCTGGCCGCATGGTACTCGGCGTCGGCGAAGCGCTCAGCCACCAACTCGGCCGCCCTCGGCTCCAACCTGGTCGCCAGCAGGTTCGGCGAACGCTCCAACAGGTGCGTGGCGATCTGCGCCACATGCTCAGGCGCCTTCCCCTTGCCGAAAATCACCTCCGGCATCCCCACGCGGATCGCCCGGTGATGATCCACCTTCGCGAATCCCAGATCCTCAAACGGCATGTGCTTCAGCCGCCCGATCGCGTCGTCGATATTCACCGCGCCGTCGCGCACCTGTTCCAGTAGTTGTTTAAGTTGCTCTTGGTCCATTCAAAACCCGATCCGGTCGCCCGGCTTCAATCCGTGACGCGCCGCTTCTCCACCACCCAATTCCAACACGAACATCGCCTCGTGCTGCCCTCCATAGCTCGGGCACTGGCTGGCTTCCTTCAGGCAGGGCGGCGTGCCTGCCGAAATCTCCACGATGCGCCGCTCGGCATCCATCCAAATGATATCGAGCGGGATGCGCACATTGTGCATCCAATATCCATAACGCCCGGCCTCCGGATGGACGAACAGCATCCCCTCGCCCGCCGGAAGCGCATCGCGGAACATCATCCCGCGCGCCCGGTCGTCGGCGCGCAGCATCACCTCGGCCTTCACTCGCGTCCCGTCCGGCAACGCCACTTCGCGCCGCGGCGCCTGCGCGGAAATGTCCTCCTGAGGAGGCGCCGAACACGCCGACAAGGCCAGCAGCCATGCCAGCAGCCAACGAAATGCCATGCCTTACAATGTATCTTTGATCCCCGCTACATTGCGCCACACGCTCGACATGATCAAGTTCGAGCACTCCATCTTCGCGCTGCCCTTCGCCCTCACCGGCGCCCTTCTGGCCATCCACGACGGCGCGCTGAGTTGGGCAAACATGTGGGGAAAGCTCGCGCTCATCGTCGTCGCCATGATCGGCGCGCGCTCGGCCGGCATGACCTTCAACCGCATCATCGACGCCGCCATAGATTCCCGCAACCCCCGCACTCAGATGCGCCACATTCCCGCCGGCATCCTATCGCGAGGCTTCGCATGGGCCTTCCTCGCCGCCTCAATCGCCGTCTTTCTCTGGGCCGCCTGGATGCTAAACCCGTTGTGCCTCTTGCTGTCGCCCCTCGCCCTCGCCATCGTGCTCGGCTACTCGCTCACCAAGCGCTTCACCTCGCTCTCCCACCTCGTACTCGGTTTCGCCCTCGGCATCGCCCCCGCCGCCGCCTGGATCGCCATTCGCGGCTCGCTCGACACCCGCATCCTCTGGCTCACCGCCGCCGTTACCTTCTGGACGGCCGGCTTCGACATCATCTACTCCTGCCAGGACGTCGACTTCGACCGTTCCGAGAAGCTCTTCAGCGTCCCCAAACGCTTCGGCATCGCCGGCGCCCTCTGGCTCTCGCGCCTGCTACATGCCGTGATGGTTGCCTGTCTCGTGCTGCTCTGGCAGCAATTCGCCCTCGGCTGGCTCGGCGCGGCCGGTGTCGCCGCTATCGCCGGACTCCTGCTCTACGAACACTCCCTCGTCAAGCCCCACGACCTCTCGCGCGTCAACGCCGCCTTCTTCACCGTGAACGGCTATGTCAGCGTGCTATTCTTCGTATTTTGGGCCGCTGATGTGGCCCTCCGGCTCCCACGGTAATGGCCTACACCGAACCCATCATTGACGACGCACGGCTCAAGCCCATCGCGGAGAAGGTCCGCGCCGGCGAGCGCCTCAGCTTTGACGACGGAGTCGCGCTCTTCCGTTCGCCCGATCTTCTCTCCATCGGCTGGATGGCCAACGTCGTCCGCGAGCGCCTCCACGGCGACCGCACCTTCTTCAACGTCAACCGCCACATCAACCCCACCGACGTCTGCGTCGCCAGTTGCAAGCTCTGCGCTTTCGGCAAACGCAAGAAGGATCCCACCGCCTATACGTGGTCGCTCGATGAGATCTGGCATCGCGCTGGCGAAGGTTGGTCGGAGTCGATCACCGAGTTTCACATCGTCGGCGGCCTCCACCCCGAACTCACCCTCGACTGGTATTGCGAAATGTTGCGCGGCCTCAAACAGCGCTTCCCGCAGGTGCATCTCAAGGCATTCACCATGGTCGAGATTGCCTACCTCGCCCGCCGCGACAAACGCACCATCCACGATACTCTCGTCAAGCTCCGCGACTCAGGCATGGACTCCATGCCCGGCGGCGGCGCCGAAATTTTCAGCGAACGCGTGCGCCGCATCATCTGCGACCACAAGATCGACGGCGGCGAGTGGATCGACGTCGCCCGCCAAGCCCATAAGCTCGGTATCAAGTCGAATTGCACCATGCTCTACGGCCACGTCGAAACTGAAGAGGATCGCGTCGACCACCTGGTTCGCCTCCGCTCCCTGCAAGACGAAACAGGCGGCTTCCAGACCTATATCCCTCTCGCCTTCCACCCCGACAACACCGCTCTACATCACGTCGACCGCACCACCGGATTCGACGACCTGAAAAACATCGCCGTCGCCCGCCTCCTGCTCGACAACATCGAGCACATCAAGGCCTACTGGATCATGATGACGCCGCGCATCGCCCAAATCGCCCAGCGTTTCGGCGCCGACGATATCGACGGCACGGTGGTGGAAGAGAAGATCTATCACGACGCCGGCGCCACGACCAGCCAGTCGCTGCGCCGCGGCGAACTGCTCCGCCTCATCACAGAGGCCGGCCGCGTTCCGTTCGAACGCGACACGCTCTACCGCGCCGTCGAACGCACCGAAGCGGCATTCACCATTCTTGTTTGAAACATTTTTGAAAGGTTTCCGTATGAAATCGACCTTGCTGTGCCTCCTCGCAGCCGCTCTCTCCGTGCTCGCCCAGACCTCGACGCCCGCGCCGAAAACTGCCGCGCCTAAAGCCTCCGCCCCCAAAACGGCTGCGCCCAAGGCCGCCGCCCCTAAGTCCGCAGCCCCCACGACGGATGCCCCCAAGCCCGTCGTTCCCGCCCGCTCGCCCGGCCTCTATGCCACCATCGCCGTTTCGCACGGCGCCACGCCCCTCGGCCGCATCGTCTTCAAGTTCTACGACAAGGAATCCCCCATCACGGTGAAGAACTTCACCGAACTGGCGCTGGGCCAGAAAGAGTGGGCCCACCCGCAAACGGGCGAGAAGTCGAAAAAGCCCTTCTAAAACGGACTGACGTTCCACCGCCTCCTCCCCGGCCTCCAGCTCCGGGCGCGCGCCCCCACCGGCCCCCGCCCCCGCCCCCCGCCGCGAAAACCCGCCGTACTCCCACC
>CAYUZM010000809.1:0-3500 GCA_964449665.1 uncultured Solibacteraceae bacterium | reverse complement strand
ATGGCAACTGCGGCGAGTGTTTGTCCCCATTGCAGCGGAACCGGGTGGCGCATCCACGAGAAGGGTGGGCTTTCCGGCGCGGAGCGTTGCGACTGCTTCAAAGTGCAGCGCGCCGAGCGGCTGGTGGAAGCTTCGAACATTCCCGCCAACTATGCCAAGGCGAGCTTTGAGAACTTCCTGATCACGCGCCTGGACAAGCAGGAAGAGGCGCGCCTGCAGGACGCCTACGTGGCCGCGCACAACTTTGCCGAACGCTTTCCGCAGCGCACCGAAAAACCGGGGCTGCTCTTCGTAGGCCAAACCGGCACGGGCAAGACGCACCTGGCCGTTGCCGTGATGCGCCGCCTCATGCAGAAGGGCTTTGAAACGGTCTTCTTCGGCTACCAGGAATTGCTCGAAAAACTGAAGTCGAGCTACGATCCCGCCTATGGCGCGGCGTTGCGCGAGTCCTATCAGCGGGCGCTCGAATGCGAAATTCTCGTGCTCGACGACCTGGGCGCCTACCGCGCCACCGATTGGGTGCTGGACACGGTGACGCACCTCATCACGGTGCGGTGCAACGAGCGTCGGCCGGTGATCACGACGACGAACCTGCTGGAAGGGCGTGCCGAACTGAGCCGGAAATCTTCGACGGGCGAGACCGACACGCGCTATCTGCTGGGCGAACGCATCGGCGAGCGGGCGCGTTCGCGGTTGATGGAGATGTGCACCGTCATCCGCATGCACGGCATCTCGGACTACCGGGAACGCCCCGCCGGCCGCTAGTCTGGCGTGGGGCGGCGGCTCCGCGTGGCATCAGCCCCGCGTCGCCGGCAGTTCCGCCGGGCCACCATCTCCGCCGTGTCGCCGCCCCACGTGGTCCACCTGCCCGCCCGCGCCGCGTTCGCACCGCGTTCGCGCCCGCGCCGCTAGGCTCTCGCGCCGCTAGGCTCCCGCGCCCGCTTCGAACGGCTCATCGGCGCTGCCGCCGTAAATGGAAGGCACCTTGCCGCCCATCGTTCGCAGCCCCGCCGCAAGCTGTCCGCGATGGTGAATCGTGTGGTTCAGCATGAAGTTCAGGTAGGTCGCCAGCGGCAGCATCATCCCGAAGAACTCGACCTCCTTTGCCAGCGCCGCGCCGTCCATCGCCTTCACCTTGGCAACCAGCGGCGGAATGTTCTCGCTGTACCAGGCCGCGATCGGCTGACCGCTCGTCGCCGCCACCATCGCCGGTTCGTCCCAGTTGAACGCGCCCGCGAGGATGCCTTGCAGAAACTGCTGCTCCGAAACGGCCGTGTGCCAGGCAATCTCGCCCGCCGTTCGGGACTTGTCGTCGAACTTGTAGGAGAGCTTGCCTTCCGGAATCGCTCCCAGCACCTTGGCTGTCACCGGAAACTCAAACTCGTGGCTTTTGATCAGGAAATCGCGTAAGAACGCCGCTTGTTCGTTGGTCATAGCAGCAGTATACGGATCTGGTTGCAAATGCCAAGCGAAAAGAGAACAAAAGGCGAAATTAGGGGTAAGAAGTCAGCGCCGCAGGCGAATACCTCAGCGCCGCCGGCGCAGCGCACCCAACGCGAGCAGGCCCGCCGCGGCCAGCGCCCACGTTCCCGGTTCCGGAACGGCCGAGGTCAGAATGCGGAACTGATCGGCGTTGTTCGCGGTGCGAACGCTGAAGATGAGCGTGCGCATGTCCGGCGTGATGGCGAAGGCGTCGGCGCCGCTATTTTCGTCGCCCAACTCGAGGTCCCAGGCGTTGTTAAACTCGCCCTGAAACGGATAAAGCGTGCCGGGCGCGCCGAGCGGACCGTGCGTGTTGTCGAGGCGCGGAACGCGTTTGATGACGCCGAGGATGTCGACGTCGAACGTAATGAAGCCGCGAATGCGGTCGGCGCCCTGGCCAACGTCGGGATTCTGGTCGGCGGAGAAGTAGTAGCTGGCCACGCGGGTGCCGAGCGGCAGGTTGTAGTTGCCGAGAGCGGCGTTGGCGTCATACACGCCGGGAAAGATCGCGTCGATGCGGTTGCCGCCCGCAAACGGCCATGAGTGGGTGCCCTCATAGAAGGCGAAGGCGTGCTGGTCGCTTTCGAGCACGTCGGGCGTGATGTTGCCCGGCGCGGGAATGACCTGCACGCGCAAGGTTGAGATGATCGCCGCTTCGGCCGCCGTCCCTAGCAGACCGAATGCCAGCAGTGCAGACACACAAATCCTAAGCAATGAGTTTCCCTCCACGTGTCAACGGTACAAGGGAATCCTTCAAAACACAATCAGTAAGTATTGATTCGCGGTGTTTTGGTGCCGCGCCCGCGTCAATTGGGGGAGTCCGCGCGGGTCACTTGCACCCGGCGGCGGGGCGTGCCGTGGCCATCGCTGTTTGCGCGGCTCTTTTGGAGTTTGGCGGCCGCGGCGGCGCGTGCGGCCTCGTCGATCTGAATCCGGTTGTCCACGGCGCGCGCCCCGCCCAGCCGCGCCAGCCGCGTGGCGACGCCCTTTCGCTGGATCACTTTAGTCGTGCCCTCGATGACGGCGACGCCGTTGGACACCTTTACGGTGAACTGGTCGGCGTGAATTTTGGAACGCGCAAACCGCCGCCGGATGTCGCCTTCGATGTCGGCGTCGGCACGGGCCCGCGCGGGAGGCTTTGCGGCGGGCTGCACGGGTCTGGGTGCGGGCGGCACGGCTTTGGACGCGGTCTCCGCCCGTTTGGGCGCGATTGGTGGCGGCCCCGATGTTCCCTGCGCGGCCGCCCCCGCCTTCGGCGCGACGGCGGTTGCCAGACACGCCCAAAGCGCCACGAGCCAGACAAATTTCCGCATACGTGGATTCAGTGCGTTCCTCCTGATAAAATTCGCACATGCAAATCGCCCCTCCCCATACCCGCCGGGCTCTTCTTTCCAGCGCGGCACGTGCCGCGGCCACGTTTTCCGCCGCATCGTACATGCGCATTCTCGGCGCAAACGACCGCGTGACGCTCGGCGTGATCGGCGTGGGCGAGCGCGGGCGGCACGTGATGGGCCGCTTCGTGGCGACCAACAAAGTGGATGTCGGTGCCGTGTGCGACATCTACGCCAATCAGATCGATCTGGCCAAACAGACCGCCACCGCCGCCAAGACCTTCTCCGATCACCGCAAACTGCTCGAGATGAAGGAACTGAACGCGGTGCTGATCGCCACGCCCGATCACTGGCACTCGCGCACGGCCATCGACGCCCTCAACGCGGGCAAGGATGTGTACGTCGAGAAACCGCTCACGCTCTCGATTGAAGAAGGGCCCCGCATTGTGAAAGCGGCGCGCGTGAACAACCGCGTCTGCCAGGTGGGCATGCAGCAGCGCTCGGGCCGCCACTACATCCAGGCGAAAAAGCTCTACATCGACTCCGGGCGGATCGGCAAGGTAACGCTCGCCCGCACGTGGTGGCACGGCAACACCTATCACCTGCGCAAGGCGCCCGCTTCGCTGCAAAGCCAGCCGTCGAATCTGGATTGGGCCCGCTATCTGGGGCCCCTCAAATGGCGCGACT
>CAYUZM010000808.1:0-3504 GCA_964449665.1 uncultured Solibacteraceae bacterium | reverse complement strand
CCCGGACCGGCTCTTTTCACCTTTAGGTACACAGGCAGGTTCTTCCCATGAAGATCAGCGGCGTCGACATTCGTCCCGGCAAAAATATCGAATATGAAGGCGGCCTGTGGCGCGCCGTCAAGATTCAGCACACCCAGCCCGGCAAGGGCGGCGCTTATATGCAGGTGGAGCTGAAGAACCTGATCGACGGACGCAAGAATAATGTCCGTTTCCGCTCCGCCGAAAGCGTCGAGCGCATCGTCATAGCCGAACTTCTGCTTGACCTTGGCGACCATGAGGAAGCAAATGACGCCGCCGGCGAGGCCGATGATGAGCGCGGGCATCGGTTTTACGAAGCCGGCTGCGGGTGTGATGGCGACCAGTCCGGCGACGGCGCCGGAGACCGCGCCGAGCGCGCTGGGTTTACCGATGATCAGCCACTCGGCGAACATCCAGCCCATCGATGCGGCGGCGGCTCCCAGGTGAGTGGCAACGAAGGCGCTTGCGGCGAGGCCGGACGCATTCAGGGCGCTGCCCGCGTTAAAGCCGAACCAGCCAACCCAGAGGAGACAGGCGCCGACGGCGCAGAGCACGAGATTGTGCGGCCGCATGGCTTCAGTGGGGAATCCTTTGCGCTTGCCCAGGTAGATGGCGCAGACCAGGGCCGAGACGCCGGAAGTGATGTGAACGACGGTTCCACCGGCGAAGTCGAAGGCCGGAATGGAGCCGGTGATGGCGCCCAGAGCGCCGCCGACGCCCCAAACCATGTGGGCCATGGGGACGTAGACGAGCAGCAGCCAGAGGGTTTGGAACAAGAGCATGCCGGTGAACTTGATGCGTTCGGCGAACGCGCCGGTGATGAGCGCCGGGGTGATGATGGCGAACATCAACTGGTAGACCATAAAGGTCAACTGCGGGATGGTGGCGGCGTAGTTGGTGTTCGGCGCCATGCCGACGCCGTTGAGCAATGCAAATTCCAAGCCGCCGATGATCGAGTTGCCGGTACCGAAGGCGAGGCTGTAGGCGACCAGGGACCAGATGACGGTGACCCAGCCCATCATGACGAAGCTATGCATCATCGTTCCGAGCACGTTTTTGCGGCGCACCAGACCGCCGTAAAAGAGGGCAAGGCCGGGACCAGTCATCATGAGGACCAGCGCGGCGCAGACCATCATCCAGCCGTTATCGCCAGCCGACTGCGCGTTGGCCGAGACTTTCTCCAGGGCGGCCAAGCGCTCTTCGGTGGTGGGCGGTGGTGTTTGTGCAACAGCCATCGCTGCAAACGTAAGGGCGATCAAGCAAAGATTCTTGAAGCGGTGTATTGGCATGTTCATAGGCATCCCTCGTCGGATTGCGAGCGCCGGCAAGCATTTTGGGACGGCGATCATCGAAGGTGTAGTCTAACGGGGCGCGTTGAGACGGGTCCAATCAATTTTTTCGATATGCATTCGAGCAATTTCGTATGCAGCGGTAAGGAGGCAGTTAACTGCATGAAAAAGCAAAGCAGGCGGCTCGCGCGGAACGCCGCGAAGTAGCGGGAATCGCATCGTACGGCGAAGGACCGTTGCGTGGTGGATTCGATGGAACAGAGAAGAAATTTCTATTGGCACAGCGGCCGTGTCCTATCGTAGAAAGGAACGAGGGCGAGGGTCGGTAGCGCGCCTTGGCGTGCCGGCTTGGTTCATTTCGTGCGCGGATTAAGCCGGCCGAACGCTCGCGCAGCGGAGGGGACATGTCAATTTCGGACACATACCTGGTGCAGTGGCTGGTGCAGGAGACGACCGCGCCGCAGGGCGGCCTGGTATGGTGCGAAAAGGATGGCGACGGATTCTCGACCCGCAACCATGGGGTGCAGATCGAACTGGACCATGTGATGAGCCGGGCGGGTTCGCGGCGGCAGTTGACGCTTGCCTACGATGTAGAGCGGATCTATATTTTGGAGCCGACGAACACGGGCATCTTGACCGAGCAATACGCCAACGAAGAAGCGTGGAGGTTAGTGCAACTTTTGCGTGAATTGAACCTGGCGGTGAGCCGGCAGTGCGCGGCGCGGCGGAACCGCGGCGAGCAGGCGATGAGCAAGGTGCGCGAGGCGATGTACCGGCGCGTGATTGGCGCGGGCGATTCCGAGATGGACCGGCTGGTTTCGCTATGACGATGGCCGCGTGGCCGTTTGCGTTTCTATTCTCGGCGGCGTCGTCGGAGGCGATGCGCGTGCCGCTGGCGATGCTGGTGATTTTCGCGTCGGCGAAGTTGCTGGCCGAGGTGTTCGAGCGGCTCGGGATTTCGGGGATCGTGGGGGAGATCGCGGCCGGGGTGTTGATTGGGCCGAGCATGTTGGCGTGGGTGGCGCCAAATGAGTTGACAATTTCATTGGCCGATTTGGGGGTGATGTTCCTGCTGTTCCGCGTGGGGCTGGAGGTGAAGCCCGACGAGTTGTTGAAGCTGGGCGGTTCGGCGACGCTGGTGGCGGTGAGCGGCGTGATCGTGCCGATGATCATGGGCTGGGGGATCTTGCGGTTCTGGGGCGCGCCGCAGATTGAGGCGATTTTCGTGGGCGCTTCGATGGTGGCCACAAGCGTGGGCATTACGGCGCAGGTGCTGGCGGCGAAGGGGCTGCTGCAGCAGAAGTCGGCGCAGATCATTTTGGCGGCGGCGGTGATTGACGATGTGTTGGGACTGCTGGTGTTGGCCTCGGTGAGCGGGATGGCCAAGGGGCAGGTGAATGTTTGGGAGATCGCGTTGACGGCGGGCCTGGCGATTGCGTTCGTGGTGGGTATCGCGCTTTGGGGCAACAAGGCGATGGGGAAGATTGTGCCGCGGGCGCAGGAGAGTTTGCGGGTGGTCGAAGCCGAGTTCGCGCTGGCGGTGGTGTTGTTGTTCGGGCTGTCCGTGATGGCGGTGTACATCGGCGTCGCGGCGATTGTGGGTGCATTCTTCGCGGGCATGGCGCTGGCCGGGCGGGTGGGGCATCGCGTGAACGACCTGGCGTATGGAGCGGCGGAGTTGCGGGTGCCGTTCTTCCTGGCGGGTATTGGGCTGCATGTGGACCTGTCGGCATTCCAAGACAGCTCAATGATGGTGCTGGCGGCGGTGATTCTGGTGGCGGCGGTGGTATCGAAGTTCATCGGCTGCGGCGTGGCGGCGCTGGGCATGGGCAAGGCGGAAGCGATGCGGATTGGGGTGGGGATGATTCCGCGGGGCGAGGTGGGGATGGTGGTGGCGCAGATTGGGTTGGGGATGGGGGCGATCTCTCAAAACATTTATGGGGTGGTTGTGTTTATGGCCGTGGCGACGACGGTAGTGGCTCCGCCGTTGTTGAAGATTGCATATAAGGGAGTGGAGGCGAGTGCGCCGGAGGAGCGGTACTCGTTGGGGTAGGCTGTGGACATGCGAATTCTCCTGCTCGTTGCGAGTGTCGTGATGGGCCTCACGTGCGGGACGCGGTTGCCGCTTCCCAAAGGCGTCACCTGGGATCAGGTCACGGGGAAATTTGACTGGCGGGGCGGAAACGTGATCCTGCCT
>CAYUZM010000807.1:0-3509 GCA_964449665.1 uncultured Solibacteraceae bacterium | reverse complement strand
GGGGGCGTGGCCGGGGTTGGGAGGGTGGCCGAGGTGGGGGGCGATGGATTCGATGCGGGCGCCGTTCTGTTGGGCGGTGCGCAGGGCTTCGACGAGGGGGCCGGTGGGTTCGGTGGGGAGGTAGATGGCGGGGTCCTGAGGTTCGCGGGCGGGGTAGACGAGAACGGACATTTGCGGAAGGCGGCGGAGGGCGACGCGGAACTGTTTTTCGAGGGTGGAAGGCAGTTCGATGGCGACGACTGCGGGGCGTTCGACGAGGATGGCGCGGCGGACTTCGATGGCGAATTCCATGCGGCCGTGGGCGACAGGGAAGTAGCGGAGGTGGCCGCGTTGAAGGTCGTCGATGGCGGTAAGGCGCCGGGGCATGCAGATTCTATTGTGCGCTAACCGCGCGGTATGCGCGGCGCGGGCGCGAGTGGGGGACGCCAGGGCGGCGCGAGGCGGGGCCAGGGCGGCGCGACGGGAACGCCAGGGAGGCGCAGGGGGCGCGGTTCAGAACGGAGCCGCAAGACTGATACTATGATTATCTACAAGTGTTGATAATCTAGGCATATGGCAAAACCGACCGATCTGGTGCAGGGCACACTCGACCTTCTGATCCTGAAGACGCTATCGCTCGAGTCCAAACATGGCTGGGCCATCGCCAAGCGCATCCAGCAGGTTTCCCAAGATGCTCTTCAGATACAGCAGGGATCGCTCTACCCGGCGCTGCATCGCCTGGAGCATCAGGGTTGGATTCAGGCCGAGTGGCGCGCGGCGGACAGCGGCCGGATGGCGAAGTTTTATTCGCTTACGCGTTCCGGGCGGAAGCAACTGGAGATAGAACTGGCCAACTGGAGCCGTCTTTCGGCGGCCATCAACATTGTGGTCCAGGAGGCGTAGCCATGCGGATTGTAGACAAGGTGCGTTGCCGGTTCCGGTCGCTCTTTCGCCGAACGATGGTTGAGGACGAACTCGACGCCGAACTTCGGTTTCACCTCGACCAGCTCATGGAAGAGAACATTTCATCGGGCATGGCACCCGAGGAAGCCCGGCAATCCGCGCGGCGGACAGTTGGAGCCATTGCGAACTGGAAGGAGGAGTGCAGGGACATGCGCCGAGTGAATTGGATAGAGGATTTCGTCCAGGATCTCCGTTACAGCGTTCGATCGCTGAGGAAGAGTTTTGGGTTTACGGCGGTTGTCGTTTCCACTCTGGCGCTTGGCATTGGAGCGAACACGGCCATCTTCACCATCGTGAATGGCGTGTTGCTGCGGCCGCTCGACTATCCGCGACCGGATCAGTTGATGTATCTGACGGCGGAGTCATCCGCCAACGGTGGCGCGCAGAGTGCGGTATCCGCGCCGGAGTACAAAGAGTTCCGCCAGATGAACCAGTCGTTCAGCGCGGTGGGCGCGTATTCGACGGGCGGCGCCGGATATACAACCGGCGAGGTGAATCTGACGGCCGGCGACCGGCCTTTGCGCGTGCGTTCCCTATCTGTCGATGCGCAGCTATTCAAGGCGCTCAAGCTTCAGCCGGGACAGGGACGGTTTTTCACGGAGGAAGAAACGAGCCGTAGGACGGGAACGCTGCCACCGCCCATTGCGGTTCTCTCGCATGAGTTGTGGAGAACGGAATTTGGAGGTCGTCCCCTGGTGGGCCATGCCGTGCCGATCGAGGGCCGCCCGCACGAGGTGGTTGGCATTATGCCGCCGGGAGCCGATGTTATGGATCACCATACGCAGGTGTGGCTTCCCCTGTGGCTCCATCCGAGCGTGGCGCGGGAACGGGGCCTGCATGTCCTCTACGTGGTTGCGCGGCGGAAAGACGGAGTGAGTTCCGAGGCCGCGCGGACGGAGTTGAATGCACTTGTCCAAGATTGGGGCGAGCGTACGGGCGCGAGCGATCATGCTCCGACGAACCGTCCCTTGCGCGCCATCGACCACTCTTTGCAATTGCGTCCGCTGCAGGAGGCGATCGTGGGAGGTTCCAGCCGCGCGATCTGGGTATTGCAGGGCGCGGTGGGATTCGTGCTGCTCATTGTCTGCGCGAATCTGGCGAACATGGTGCTGGCGCGCGCGGGGTCGCGCAAGCGCGAGTTCGTACTGCGCACCGCTCTTGGCGCCGGCCGGGGCCGGCTGCTCCGGCAATCGATCACCGAGGGCGCGGTGCTGTCCGGAGCGGGAGGCGTTCTGGGAGTGTGTCTGGCCGTGGCCGGTGTTGGCGCACTTGTCCGGGCCTATCCTGGCAGCATTCCGCGGGCCGGTGAACTTAGTCTTGAGTTACCGGTATTACTGGTTGCGCTGGGGCTCTCGGCGGGAACGGCGCTGCTGTTTGGATTTGTGTCGCTGGGGCGCGGGACAACGGCGAGCATGTTGACCGCACTCAAGGAAGGAGCGCGGGGGGCCAGTGGCGCGTGGCGTCACCATGCGCGGCGCGGGCTTGTCGTTGCGCAAGTGTCATTCGCCGTGGTGCTGATCATCGGAGCGGGTCTGCTGGTGCGAACGGTATACAACCTGACGAGGATCGACGCCGGATTCGACCGTTCGCGGCTGGTGACATTTTCGATGACACTGCCCATGGCGAATTCCGAACCCGACACACGCGCGCGGGCGTATCAACGCGTTCTCGAACGGCTACGCAGCGTTCCGGGCGTGCTGGGCGCGGTTGCGATGTCGGGTCTTCCGCCGAGCCGCACTCCGGATGCGATTGCGACTCCGATTGAGAACCACGCAGGGGACGACGGAAGACCCGCGGCGGTTATCGACTACTACCAAATGGTCATGGGCGATTATTTCGAAACGATGGGCATTCCGATTGTCGCCGGCCGCGGATTCGAGCACGCGGATGGCGCGGCAGGGGGCAAACTCGTGGTGGTGAATGAGACTCTGGCGAAACAGATCTGGAAGGGCGGGAACCCGATTGGCCAACGCCTGCGGCCCGCCGCTGGCGCGATTGGCGCCGCGGACGATGCCTGGCATACGGTAATCGGGGTGGCCAAGGACGTCAGGCAGCGCGGCGTGGAGCGTCCCGCGGGTAGCGAGCTTTATGTCTCGCTCGACCAGCACGGTGTCTCGCCGCCCAGCATGAATGTGGTGATGCGGACGACGCTGCCGCCGGCCGCACTGGCCGGAACGACAGAGCGGGCGGTGCGGGAGGTGGATGCCGCGGTTCCGGTGGTGCGGCTTCGCGAAATGGATGCGGTGTTCGCCGAAGCGATTCGGCGGCCGAGGCTACTGGCGCAGTTACTGGTGGCATTTGCGGCAGCAGCACTGTTACTGGCAGCCATCGGCACTTACGGTGTGCTCTCCTACATGGTTACGGAGCGCCGGCGCGAGATCGGCATTCGGGTCGCCCTCGGTGCGGCTCGATCCCAAGTGCTTACGCAGATCATGAAGCAAGGGCTGCAAGTCACGGCCGTGGGTGTCACCATCGGCCTGGCGGGCGCGCTTGCCGTAAATAGGCTGATTGCGTCCCTGCTGTTTGGTGTGCAGCCGGCAGATACCGTGACGATTGTCTTGGTGATT
>CAYUZM010000806.1:0-3509 GCA_964449665.1 uncultured Solibacteraceae bacterium | reverse complement strand
CGCGAACCCTGGCTCGCGCCCGTAATCAACACCCGGAATGGCACGCCCGGCGCCTTCGCCGGCACCGCGAAAAACTCCGCGCGCACGGGCCTTCCCGTAATCTCCGCCCGGCCGGCCGGAAACCATCGCGCCGTCTCTTCGAAACTCAATAGCGCCCGCGAGACCCATCGCGCCGCCACACGGTTCGTAAATCCGGTGGTCGCGTTCGGCTCCATTACCGCGAGCGGGAACCGTCCGAGAATTGCCGCCGCCACCGCGGGCCCGGCAACATAACCGCCCATCGAAAACACCGCCGCGATGCGCAGCCGCCGCATCAACCGCCACGCCCGCCCGATCGCCAGCGGCAGTTGCCACAGTGTGCGCAGTTTCCGGAGCAAGCCCACACTATTCAGCCCGCCAATCTGCACCCACTCAATCAAGAATCCCGCCTCCGGCACCAGCCGGGCTTCAATGCCGCTATGCGTACCGAGAAACGTCACCGCATGACCCCGCGCGTGCAACTCACGCGCCACGGCGATGGCCGGCGTCACATGCCCGCCGGTTCCGCCGCCCGCCATGAGAAAGTGCAATTGGCTCATCTCGACCTACGCCTCGGCCTCTCCGCCATCCACGGCGCGATCGCTCACGCTCAGGAGCAGCCCCGCCAAAATCATCGTCGATAACAGCGAACTGCCTCCGTAGCTCACCAGCGGCAACGGAATTCCCTTCGCCGGGCCCATATCCAGCACCACGCTCATGTTCATGAACGCCTGCAATAGCAAGCACGTCGTAATGCCTACCGCCAGGTAGCGCCCAAACTCATCGAGCGCCGTCCAATACAGCCGGTACCCGCGCCACAGCAGCACCACGAAGCCCGTCAGCAGCAGCGTGCTGCCAATCAGCCCTGTCTCTTCGGCGAGAATCGCGAAGATGTAATCCGTGTGCGCCTCCGGCAGGAACATCAGCTTCTGTTTGCTGTTCATCAAGCCCTGGCCCGCAATGCCGCCCGTCGCCACCGCAATGCGCGACTGCAGCCCGTGATAGTTCGTGTCCTGCACCTTCGAGCCCGACTGCGCGTACTTCAAGATCTTCTGCCCCAGGCTCGTCGCCGAAATGCGCTTGAACTCCGGGTCGGCATACGTGATCACGCGCAGCAGCCGGTACGGCTTGCTCACCACGGCCACGCTCAAAACCAACATGCCGCCCAGCGCCGCCATCATCAGGTAACGCCGCGCAATGCCGCCGATATAGAGAATCGAAAGCACCGTTCCCACCAGCACCACCGCCGTGCCGAAATCAGGCAGCAGAACCACGCCGCCAATCGCCGCCACCGCAAGACAGATCTGCGCCAGCGTGTGCCGCGAATTGACGAATCCCGCGCGCATCGTCGTCATCCAGGCGATGAATACAATCATTGCGGGCTTGGCGAACTCCGACGGTTGCAGGTTTGTGAAGCCCAAATGGATCCAGCGGTGCGTCTTCGTGTCCAGCACATATGCCACCATCAGCAGCACCAGCGTTACGCCCAAGCCCGTGAACGCCACCGTTGGTGTCGCCAGTTTGCGATAGTCCTTCTGACTGAGCAGCGTCATCGCCACCAGCCCCAGCAGCGCCGCCGCCGCTTGCCGCACGGCGAAGTAATAGCTCTGCTCGCGATAGCGGATCTCGGCCACAATCGAGCTCGCGCTGAACACCATCACCAATCCAAATGCCGCCATTGCCAGCACCGTGAAGAAGAGAATCCAATCCATCCGCCCACGATTCATCGCTTCGCCCCTCCCGCTACGGCAGGCTCCGGTAGCGCCCGCACCAGCTCTTTGAATACACGTCCCCGATGCTCATAGCTGGTGAACTGGTCGTAGCTTGCGCACGCCGGCGCCAGCAGCACCACATCGCCCACCACGGCATGCCGCGCCGCGTGATCCACCGCGGACTCAATCGTGCCGCAGGCCACCTGCGGAATCTCCTCGCCCAGTTGACCTGCAATCTTCTCCGCCGCCGCGCCAATCAGCAGCGCGCCCGCCACGTGGCTCTTGAGCGCCTGCGCCATCGGCCGGTAGTCGCTGCCCTTGTCCTTGCCGCCCACAATGATCCACAGCCGGTTCTCGAACGCTTCTATCGCCTTCAGCGCCGCATCGACATTCGTCGCCTTCGAGTCGTTGTACCAGGCCACTCCGTTGCGCTCGCGCACAAACTCAATCCGGTGCTCCACGCCGGCGAACGTCCGCACCCCCGCCGCAATCTCGCCCAGCGTTGCCCCCGCCAGATGCGCCGCGCCCGCCGCCGCTAGCACGTTCTCCACGTTGTGCCGCCCGCGCAACGGAATCTCACTCACCGCCATGATCGGATCGTCGTCGAGCACGATCATCCCGCCATCCACATAAAGTCCTGGCGTCACCGGCCTCTCCTGGCTGAACCAAACCGGCCAGCCTTTCGTAAGCGCGGAAAACTCCGTGCAAGCCTCATCCTCGGCGTTCAACACCGCGAAGCTCTGCTCGCGCTGCGTCGAAAACAGCCGACCTTTGGCCGCCTTATAGGCCTCCATCGTCTTGTGGCGGTCCAAATGATCGGGCGTCACGTTCACGCATACCGCAATCTTCGCCGTGAAGTTCTCCACCGTTTCCAACTGAAAGCTCGACAACTCCAGCACCAGCCACGTGTCTTCGTTCGATGCCCCCACCATCGCCGTCGGCGGCGTGCCGATGTTGCCGCCCACCATCGCATCGATCCCCGCATGCGCCAGAATGTGCCCGATCAACGCCGTCGTCGTCGTCTTGCCGTTCGATCCCGTCACGCCCAGCACCGGACCCGTCAGAAAGTAGCTCGCCAACTCCAGTTCACCAATCACTGGAGTCCCGCGCCCGCGCGCCGCGTCGAGAATCGCCAGGTCGTTCGGCACGCCAGGCGAAAGGACAACCAGGTCCTGACCCATCGTCGCGTCGTCGGCCTGCGGCACGAACGGCACGCCCTCCAACAGGGCCTGCGTCGCGGCAGCCAATTCCGAAAACGGCTTCTCGTCGCTCGCGGTCACCAGGGCGCCCTGCGCGCGCAACAAGGCAATCGCGCTCTGTCCGGACTTTGCCAGACCCAGCACGGCTACCCGCGCGCCCTGTAACTCCACTCCTGCGACTCTCACTGCTTGCTCGCTACCTCAGCTTCAATGTCGTCAGCGCAATTGGCGCCATCACCAAGCCGGCAATCCTGAACCGCGTGATCACCTACGCCTCATCCCAGCCGATCTGCTCGAACTGGTGGTGCAGGTGCGCCATCAAAAACACCCGCCGCCCGCGAAACCGCAACGGCGGCGTATTCATTGTGCTGGAGCCCCCCGTGTCGGGCTGGTCATAGGGCCCCCATTCATCCTCGAAGGGGACGACCTTTTCGCTGTGGAGGGAATTGGGTGATTTGCGGCCCACCACATATACCCCGCCCTTGTAGGGCTTGAGGCGAACGGTGCCGCGCACCTTCTCCTGGCTGTGGTCGTTCGCCGCCTGCAGCATCTCGCGCTCCGGCGAGAACCAGAAGCCGTT
>CAYUZM010000805.1:0-3519 GCA_964449665.1 uncultured Solibacteraceae bacterium | reverse complement strand
GACACCCGCCCGCCGTAATAGCCGTTGACGTTGCTGCAAGGAAACCGGGAAAGATCTGCATAGCTCGACATTGGATCACAGCTTCGGTCCCGGTCATGCATCCAGCAGCGTCCCGCTAGCCCCTCAATTCTCGGCGGTTCCCGACGTCGCGGCGGCAAGTATTGCCGAGTGCCGTGCCTGGCTTGCCGCCCAGCTTGCAGGCGATGCGCACCCGCCGGACGGTTCGGCACTTCTCACCCGAGCCGGTGCCCTTCGAACTGATCGAACGCGCCATCGAAGCCGCCGCCACCGCCCCCTCTGGCGCCAACCAGCAACCCTGGATATTTACAGTTGTCGGAGATCCAGAGTTGAAGCGGCAAATCCGCGAAGCCGCCGAAACCGAGGAACAAGAAAACTACGAACGTAGATTTCCGGATGAGTGGCTCCAGGCTCTAGCTCAATTCGGAACGGACTGGCACAAACCGTTCCTGGAAACGGCGCCATACCTGATCGCCGTCTTCCGCGTCGATTATGGTATCGAGGGCGATTCCAAGATCAAGCACTACTATGTGAACGAATCCGTCGGCATCGCCACCGGCTTCCTGCTCGCCGCCCTGCATTGGGCGGGCCTGGCCACTCTGACGCACACTCCCAGCCCGATGGGCTTTCTGGGCAAGATCCTCGGCCGCCCGGCGAACGAGCGGCCCTACCTGCTGATCCCGGTCGGCTATCCGGCCCCGGATGCGCTTGTCCCGGACATCCGGAAGAAACCCCTCTCGCAAGTACTTGTAAAATATTAGGCTTACCAATGGAAATGCAAGAAATGATCGCGTTGGGACTGCTGTGGTACACGGCCTTCCTGCTCTCTACCACATGCCACGAAGCCGCCCACGCCCTGGTTGCCAAGTGGGGCGGCGACCTCACGGCCTACGCCGGCGGCCAGGTCACCCTCAACCCCGCGCCACACATCCAACGCGAACCCTTCGGTATGGTGCTCATGCCCTGGCTCAGCTTCCTGCTCGGCGGCGGTTCCTGGATGATGGGCTGGGCCAGCGCGCCCTACGACCCCTATTGGGCCCGGCGCCACCCGCGGCGTTCCGGTTGGATGGCGCTCGGCGGCCCGGCCGCCAATTTCATTCTGGTGATCGTCGCGGGACTGGTGATCCAGGCCGGACTGCGCTCCGGGCTGTTCCTTCTCCCCGGTTCGCTCAGCATGTCGCGCCTAGTGGAAGCCAATGGCGGAATCGCCGCCGGGTTCGCCACGTTCTTCAGTATCCTCTTTTCGCTCAACCTCTTACTCGGCACCTTCAACCTCATCCCATTCCCGCCCCTCGACGGCTTCGCCGTGCTCAACATCATCGTGCCGGAAAGCGGTGCGCAGAAACTGATGGACCTCCGCGACTCCCTCGGACCCTACATGATGCTCGGCCTCCTGGTCGCCTGGAAGGTATTTGACTACGTTTATGTACCCATCTTTTCGGTGGCCTTGCACATCCTATACCCAGGCGAAGTGTTTGGCCGATGATACAATCTAGGGAATCCCAACCCCCCATGGCGGTCGCTGTCCCCAAGCTGTTCCCAACCTCACCGACACACCTGTTGGCGCAGATCGGCAACACCCCGCTCATTCATTTACCCCGTATTTCCAACGACTTCCCCGGTGTCGAGATCTACGCCAAAGGCGAGTATTTCAACCCCGGCGGCTCGGTGAAAGACCGCCCGGCGCTGAACATGGTCCTCGAGGGCGAACGTAGCGGAGCGCTGACCCCGGGCAAAGTGATTCTCGATGCCACCAGCGGCAACACAGGCATCGCCTACGCCATGGTGGGCGCGGCTAAAGGCTACAAAGTAAAGCTCTGCCTGCCCCTGAACGCCTCGCCGGAACGCAAGCGAATTCTGAAGGCCTATGGCGCGGAACTGGTTCTGACCGATCCCACCGAGGGTTCCGACGGAGCTATCCGCCGATGCCGCCAGATCTATGCGGCCGACCCGGACCGCTACTTCTACCCCGACCAGTACAATAACGATGCGAACTGGCAGGCACATTACAATACTACAGCCGTAGAAATACTACAACAGTCGGAACGAAGGGTCACCCACTTCGTCGCCGGCATGGGAACCTCCGGCACCTTCATGGGCACCACCCGCCGCCTGCGCGAAGAGCTCCCGGGCATCAAGTGCTTCAGCATGCAGCCCTCGGTTGGCTTCCACGGCTTGGAAGGGTTGAAGCACATGCCGTCGGCCATCGTGCCCGGCATCTACGAAGAGTCGCTCGCAGACGAAAATCTCTGGGTGGAGACCGAAGACGCCTACAAGATGGTGCGGCGCCTGGCCGAAACCGAAGGCCTGCTCGTCGGCATCTCGGCCGGCGGCAACGTCGTAGCGGCCTCAAAGATCGCCCGCCGCCTGGTCGCCACTGGTGAACCGGGCGTGATCGTCACCATCTTCTGCGACGCCGCCGACAAGTATCTCAGCGAGCACTTCTGGGATGACCCCGAGATGGACTGGCGCGAGACCGGAAACCCCGCATGATCAAAATCGGAAACGATGCCTGGCAGGTGATGGTCGAACACGCCGAAGCCGTATTCCCGAACGAATGCTGCGGCGCCATGCTCGGCGCAAGCGACGGCGAAACGAAGAACGTCACCATTGCCCTGCCGCTCGAAAACGTCCATCAGGGTCCGCAGGCCGTGCGCTATGAACTGCGTCCCGAAGATTTGTTGAAAGCCGAAAAGGAAGCTCGCGCCCGCGGCCTCGACCTCATCGGCATCTTCCATTCCCATCCCGACCACGAAGCTTACTTCAGCTCCACCGATCTGAAGAACTCGTGCCCGTGGTATTCCTTTGTTGTAATGAGCGTGAAGGCGGGACGCTTCGATCACGCCAAGAGTTTTCTTCCCAACATGGAGCAGACGGAAGCGCCGGAAGAGGCGCTGGAACTGCCCGCGACAGACAGGAGTGCATGAATGCCCAAAGTGATGATCCCGACGCCGTTGCGTCAGTTCACCGATAAACAGGACAGCGTCGAGGTAGCGGGAGCGACGGTGGGTGAAATTCTCGGCGCGCTGACCACCACCTATCCCGGCCTGAAGCAGAACCTCTACACCGACGAAGGCAAGCTGCGCAGCTTCGTCAACGTCTATGTGAACGACGAGGACATCCGCTACCTGAGCAAAGACAAAACCGCCGTGGCCGCCACCGACACGGTGACCATCGTTCCGTCGATCGCCGGAGGACGCTGACCGTGGCGCTATCCAAAGACGAAATTCAGCGGTATTCGCGGCACCTCATCATGCCCGAAGTGGGCATGGATGGCCAGGAGAAATTGAAGGCGGCCAAAGTGCTGCTGGTCGGCACGGGCGGCCTCGGCGCACCGATGGCGCTCTACCTCACCGCCGCCGGCGTGGGCACCATCGGCCTTGTCGATTTCGACGTCGTCGATTTCTCCAACCTGCAGCGCCAGGTCATTCACGGCACCAAAGACGTCGGCAAACCGAAGATCGATTCGGCCATCGAATCGATGAACGACATCAATCCGTT
>CAYUZM010000804.1:0-3522 GCA_964449665.1 uncultured Solibacteraceae bacterium | reverse complement strand
AATCGCAATCAACCGCAAATAGCGCCACAGCGCAATGCCCTGCGTCAGAAAGTAGTCCGCAGGCGCAACTCCGCTCTGCGCTCCCGCGCCCGAACCCGGAATCGCCGCCGCCAGCCACGCCACGCGCCCCACTGCAGCCACCGCCAACGCGAGCATCGCCGCAATCGGAACGCGTTCCTTTGGGTCGCGCGCCGTCGAAAAGTGAAGCAGTAACAGGAATACCGGAAACGCCGCGCACTCTTCTTTCGAAAGCAGCGCCAGCGCGAACGCGGCCGTCGCATGCCATCGCCGCCCGGCAATCCACAACCGCAACGCCACCAGGCAAAACAACGTCGCCAGCAGAATCCCCCGCGCATAGACATACGCCACCGATTCCACCTGAATCGGATGCAGAGCGAAGAAGAACGCCGCGAACCACGACGCGCGCCCCGGCAACAGGGCCTGAAAACTCGTCCAGATGAGCAGCGCGTTGATCACATGCAACGCCAGATTCACCGCATGCCACGGCGCGGGATTCACCCCCGAAAGCTGGTAATTCGCCCAGAAACTGAACCACGTCAACGGCCGCGTCTGCCCCAACCGGAAACACTCCCACCAGCCCGTGCTCGATGTAATAACCGGGTCGAGCAACAACGCGAAGTCATCGTAGTGGAAGGGCGCCGCCAGCACGCCCCAAAAGACCGCCAGGACGGAGGCAGCCAATAGAATCCAGGGCCGCAATGCTACGATGATAGCTTTCATGCGGCCCACGCGTCCCAAGACCGCAGCCGAACGCAAAGCGCGTGTGGCGCGTATCCTCCAGGTTCTCGACGAAACCTACCCCAACGTCACCTGCGAACTCGACCACGCGAACGCCTGGCAGTTGCTCGTCGCCACCATCCTTTCCGCGCAGTGCACCGACAAGCGCGTGAACATGGTCACGCCCGCCCTCTTCCAGCGCTACCCCACCGTCACCGACCTCGCCCACGCCCATCCCGCCGAAGTCACCGAACTCATCCGCACCACCGGATTCTTCAACAACAAAACCAAAAGCATCATCGGCGCGGCCAAGAAACTCCTCGCCGATCACAACGGCGAAGTGCCCCAATCGATGGAAGCCCTGCTCAAGGTCCCCGGCGCCGCGCGCAAAACGGCCAACGTCGTGCTCGGCACCGCCTACGGCATCGCCCACGGCGTCGTCGTCGATACTCACGTCCAGCGCATCTCCCGCCGCCTCGACCTCACCAAAGAATCCACGCCCGAAAAGATCGAATGCGACCTCATGCAAGCCCTCCCACGCGAAAAATGGATTCTGTTCTCGCACCAGCTCATCCACCACGGCCGCAAAACCTGCATCGCACGCAAACCCAAATGCGGCGAATGCCCCCTCAACGATCTCTGCTACGCCAAAGACAAGGTGACCGCATGAAACGCGCCCTCGCCGCCGCCGCGCTCAGCGCCGCCCTCGCCCTCACCGGCTGCGTCAACATCCCGGACACCTACGCCCCGCCCGTCCAGCGCCACCCCGTCGCCGGGCCCGACACCTCCCGCCTCAAACACTTCATCGCCATGAACGACCCCGCCGCCGAGGATCACTTCCTCGCTGACATCGGCCCCCTCGAAGGCGGAGCGTGGCGCTGGACCCGCCAGAATCCCACCCTCCGCTTTGTCCTCCCCACCACCAAAGGCCTCAAGTTCGTCACCGATTTCTCCCTCTCCTCCGACACGATGAACGTCACGGGACCCATCACCATCTCTTACTTCGTCAACGGCCACCCGCTCGATTCCGTGCGTTACGAAAAACCCGGCGAACAGCACTTCGAAAAGCCGGTCCCCGCCGAGTGGCTCAGCGAAGGCCAGGACGTCGTCGTGAAACTCGCGCTCGACAAAGTCTTCGTCGCGCAAGGCGACGGCGCGAAGCTCGGCGTCACCATCGTGCGCGCAGGCTTCGCCGAGTAGCCTGCCCATGCCGTTCGCGGTCTACATTCTCTTCGGCGCGGCGCTCACGGCGCTCGGCTGCTGGTCTCTCGGCTCGCTCCTGCTTCACAAGCTCGGTATCGCGCTCTATCGTGAAGAGCGCCCGTGGATCGCCTTCCTCTGCGGCGCGCCGCTGCTCTCGACGATCGTCTTCCTGCTCACCGCCGCCCAGGCACTCTACAAAGGGACCGTCCTCGCCGTCGTGCTCCTCGCCCTCGCCGCCTGCTGGCGAACCGGAGCCTGGCGCCCGCGCGGCGAATCCTTCGCGCCCCTCAGCCGCGGCCTCACAATCGCCGCATGGCTCGTCGCCGCACCTTTCCTCCTGCTTACGTTCACGCACGCCATGGCGCCCGAGATGAGCCCCGACGGCTCCTCCTACCACCTCGGCCTGGTCGCCCGCTACTACCGCGAACATGGCTTCCACCGCTACACCCTCAGCATGTATGGCTTCCTCTCGCAGGGCCTGGAAATGCTGTTCCTCGCCGCCTACTCCTTCGGACGCCACTCGGCCGCCGCCCTCGTCCACTGGTGCTTCCTCGTCACGCTCCCCATGCTGATGCTCGCCCATGGCCGCCGCTTCGGCTATCCCCAAGCCGGTCTCGCGGGCGCGCTCTTCTGCTTCCTCTCGCCCGTCGTGGGCATCGACGGCGCCAGCGCCTACAACGACGTCGCCGTCGCCTGCGTCCTCTTCGGCCTCTTTCACCTCCTCGAAATCTGGGCCGCAACCCGCCAACGCGGCCTCATCGTCTTAATCGGCCTCCTTGCCGGCTTCGCCTTCGCCCTCAAGTACACCGCCTTCCTTGCCGTTCCCTACGCGCTCCTCCGCATCGTCTGGACCCTCCGCCGCGACCAACGCCCCTGGCTCAAAACCGCCGCCGCCGTCTGCGCCCTCTCGCTCCTCATCGCCTCACCCTGGCTCATCAAGAACGCCCTCTGGACCGGCAATCCCGTCGCGCCTTTCTTCAATAAGTGGTTCCCCAACCCGCACGTCACCGTCGCCTTCGAACGCGAATACGGCCAGCACATGCGCAACTACGACGGCCTCAAAAGCCACTGGGACATTCCGCTCGAAGTCACCGTCCGCGGCCACGTCCTGTGCGGTCTCCTCGGACCGCTCTTCCTCCTCTCGCCCCTCGCCGTGCTCGCCCTTCGCAACCCCATCGGCCGCCGCCTCCTTCTCGCCGCTCTCCTCTTCGCCGGCGTCTACGCCGCCAACATCGGCACGCGCTTTCTCATCCCCGCGCTCCCTTTCCTCTCGCTCGCTCTCGCCCTCGCCTTCGCCCGCGCCCGCTGGTTGCTCGCACTCCTCGTCCTGGCCCACGCCATCACCTCCTGGCCCGACGTCATCAAGCAGTACTCCGCCGAATACGCCTGGCGTCTCGACCGCATCTGGTGGCGCCCCGCCCTCCGCATCGAGAAAGAGGAAGGCTTCCTCACGCGCCTCTGGCCCACCTACACCGTCTCGCGCCTCCTCGATGCCCGCGTCCCCCCCGGCGACCGCGTCCTCACATTCAATCAGGTCGCCGAAGCCTACACCTCTCGCGACGTCATGGTCGTCTACCAATC